>DASTVC010000748.1:0-5443 GCA_035759295.1 Longimicrobium sp.
GGAGCAGCGCGACGGCGTCAGGGTCGATCGGTTCCGTGGATGCGAACGCCGCCTGCTGATCCGCGGGCAGCAGCATCCCGCCGCCGACTTCGACGGTTTCCGCGTCGCGCAGCGCTTCCGCCGCGCGCTTCTGGCTGGTGCCGATCCACCACGCCACGTCCTTCACCCGCGCGGGACCGAACGCGCGCAGGTACTCCATCGCCAGCCAGCGCAGCGACGCGTCCGCGTCCGGCTCCTCCAGCGGGTGGCCGAGCCACGCCTCCGTCGACACGTAGCGCAGCACGTCCGTCCGCAGGCTGCCGCCCAGCCGCAGCACCAGGCCCTCGTTCGCCATCACCCGCAGCGCCGTCATCAGGTTGGCGCCCATCCCGAACGCCTGCTGCGCCTCGGCGGGCGTCATGGGCTCGCGCAGGATCTCCGGCATCCGCCGCTTGAGCGCGTCGTAGTCGCCACGCTCGATCTTCGCATACGCCAGGTTGCCGGCGAACTTCTCCAGTGGCAGACGTACGGCGGCGAATATGCGCGGCGCGGTGTCCGCCGGCATCAGGTGAATGGAGCCGCGCGGGCCGGAGAGCCGCACCACTTTCCGCCGCGCCTCCGCCTCGCCCAGCCACTCCGCGCTGAAGCCGCGGGTGCGGGCCAGCAGCGACAGCGGCGCGGACGGATGGCTGCTGTAGACTGCCACCACGCCGCGCAGCGCGTCCATCGCGTCGTCCGCGGGCGCGGCGAGCAGCTGGCGGCGGTAGCTCCAGGCCCGCACCTGCTCCAGGTCGGGCGCGGAGGTCACTTCCACACGCCCAGCAGCTTGCGGACGGCGACCACCTGGCCCACGTGATAGCTGTTGTGGTCCGCCACCAGCAGCAGCTCGCGCAGGTACGTCTGGCCGCTGCCGTGGGGAATCTGCGCGAACAGGTCGACGCTGGGATCGGTCGCCAGCTCCTTGAGCGACTCGCGATTGGCGCGGAACGCCTCCGCGCTCTCGGCCCACGCATCCGCGTCGGGTGGGGTGGGGGAGCCGGGCCAGTAGTCGGCGGGCCAGTTGGGCTCCTGGTACGCCGGGTTGCGGCAGAACTCCAGGATGTCCCACTGCGTGAACCGCAGGTGCTCCAGCAGCTCCCACGCGGAGTAGGGGAGCCCCTGCGGCCGCACGCCCTGCATGTTCCACGGCATTCCCTCCACCGCGGAATCGAAGGTGGCGTGCGCGTCCTGCCAGTCCAGCATGCGCACCAGCTGCTGGCGCAGCGCGTCGTTCTCGGTCATCGGCTTCGGCGTGGATGCGGGTGATGGTGGATGTAGGGGTGGTGGATTGACGGCAGGCATCGAACTGGCGCCGGACGGCGCGCCCCCTTACTCGCTCAGGCTCGCACCTCCCCCAAAAAACCCTGGGGGAGGTGGACTTCGGTCGCGTTTCGACAAAGGGGCGCGGCGGTTCGACTGGTTCCCAGGCAGGGAGGTTGATGCGAGCCGCCTCTTCCAGAGCATGATCGAATTCTCCCCTCTCCGTGAGGAACGAACGGGGAGGGGCCGGGGGAGGGGGCACCATCGGACGCAGTTCGATGACTGTCGCAGCGCCCGGCTCCCCCACCCGCGCCCCAACCTAGCGCGCTCCCCGTCTGGACGGAACGGCCTCGCGGGTGCAGGTTCAGCACCTTCGCGCGGTCATCCGCCGCGCGCCGACTCCAGAGGACCCATCCGATGCAGAATCACATCGAGCCCGCCGCTCCAACCTCGCCGGACGAGTACCGGAAGCTGGCGCGCGACATCTTTCGCGAGCTGATCGAAATCGACACCACAGACGGGTCCGGCGACGTCACCGAGGCCGCGGAGGCGGTCGCGCGGCGGCTGCGGGAGGCCGGGTTCGCGGAGGAAGACCTGTCGCTCGTCGGACCGCATCCGCGCAAGATGAACCTGGTGGCGCGGATGCGGGGCACCGGCGCGCGCGGGCCGCTGCTGATGCTGGCGCACCTGGACGTGGTCGAGGCCGATCCGGCGGAGTGGGAGACGCCGCCGTTCCAGTTCGACGAGCGCGACGGCTTCTACTACGGCCGCGGGACCACGGACCAGAAGGCGATGGCGTCCATCTGGACCGCCAACCTCATCCGCATGCGCCGCGAGGGCATCGTCCCCGACCGCGACCTGATCCTGGCGCTCACCGCGGACGAGGAGGGCGGCCAGCACAACGGTGCGCGCTGGCTGGTGCAGGAGCGCCGCGACCTGGTGGACGCGGCGATGGGGATCAACGAAGGGGGATACGGGCGGATCAAGAACGGCCGGCGCATCAGCAACAACCTGCAGGCCAGCGAAAAGGTGTACCTGGACCTGGAGCTCACCGCCCGGGGCACCGCCGGCCACAGCAGCATCCCCACCGACGACAACGCCATCTACCACCTGGCCGCTGCCTTGGGCCGGATTGCGGCGTACGAGTTTCCCGTGCAGCTGGGCGAGGTGGCGCGCGCCTTCTTCGAGCGGATGTCGCGCGTGGACACCGGCCCGCTGGCGGACGACATGCGCGCGCTGCTGGCGGGGACGGCGGACGCGGAAGCCATCGCGCGGCTCACGGCGGTGCCGCAGTACCACGGGATGACGCGCAACACCTGGGCGGCCACGCGGGTGGATGCGGGCCAGAGCAACAACACCATTCCGCAGGCCGCGCGCGCCATCGTCAACTGCCGCCTCCTTCCCGGCGAGTCGGCGGAGGCGATGGAGCGGCTGATGAACGAGGTGGTGGCCGACGAGCGGATTTCGGTGCAGATCGCCGTCGCCAGCAAGCCCAGCCCGCCGTCGCCGCTCACGCCGGAGGTGATGGAGGCGGTGGAGGGGGTGTCGGAGGCGATGTGGCCCGGCGTCCCTGTCGTCCCGGTGATGGGGATCGGCGCCACGGACAGCCTGTACTTTCGCGCCGCCGGCATCCCGATGTACGGCGCCAGCGGCCTGTTCCTGGACGTGGACGACGTGCGCGCGCACGCCCCCAACGAACGCATCCTCATCCAGTCCTATTACGAAGGCCAGGAGTTTCTCTACCGCCTGGTCCACGCGCTTTCCTGACGTTTGTAATACCGAATCCGCAAAGGAAGATCGCGGTCATTCTGAGGAAGGCGCCGCGCAACACCGTCTTCACGCTCCAGCGCCTGCGCGCCGACCGAAGAATCTTTATCGGGAACGGGCGGGTCGTTCGCGCCGAAGCAGACGTAGCCGACAGGACCGTGCGCCCATCGTAGAGATTCTTCGGTCGGCGCACAGGCAAGGGTGCGACTGGGAGGGACGGAGCGCGCGCCTCTCTGAACAGAAAAAGTAGCCTCTGTCCAGTTCTGGAGATACCACCCGGACTGCTTTTCATGCCCCACGGGGTCAGCCGCAGGCTGGTGGTAGACTCAGAATGACACCGTCCGCTTTATCTGTGCTCGATTTCCGGATCCTGTATTCGTTCGCCGGAATTCGCTATTCAGCGTCAACCTGCGGCCGGGAGATCGGTCTAGTCCACGCGCTCGGCGACCAGGTCCGGGGCGCCGCCGCCGGTGACGCGGATGCGGGCCACGCGGCCGGATGCGTCGCGCTCGAACGTGTATTCCCGCGGCGATTCGCGGATGAAGAAGCGCAGCTCGGTGGTGGACGCCGGATAGAGCGTGCGCGGCGCGGGCCAGTTGGGATTCACCAGGACCAGCGATCCATCCACCGCCTGCACGGTGTAGCGGGCCGGCTGGCCCTGCAGCGTTCCCTCGTAGCGCCCGGGCGCGTCGCGCAGCGCGGCGGGATCGAGGGCGACCGCCGTCTTTTCGACGGGCTGGAACGCGGGCCAGCCGTACTCGCGCGCCACCGAGCGCAAAAGCTCGTACATCACGTCGTTGCCGGCGTCGGAGTTGGTCATCACCACCACGCCCTGGCCCGTCTCGGCGAACATCACCAGCTGCGCCCGGTAGCCCTCGTTGCTGCCGCTGTGGCCGAACCACCCCGCCGGCGTGCCCATCTGGCTCAACGCGAAGCCCAGCCCGAAGCCGTCGCCGTTCTCGCCGCTCTGCTGCGTGAGCATCTGGCGCGCGAGGGCGGGGGAGACCAGGCCGCCCGCCTCGCCGTGGTACGCGCGGTACACCGCCAGGGCAAAGCGCGCCAGGTCCGACGGCGTGGTCCACAGCCCCGCGGCCGCCATCTCAGGGTAGCGGTGCCATCCGCCCGCGATCGGCGCCCCTTGCCGGTCGTGCGCGCGGGCGACGCGCGCCGCCCGCTCCGGCGTTACGTCGTAGTCGTAGCTGGAGTGGATCATCCCCAGCGGCCCCAGCACCGTCTGCTGCATGAAGCCGGGGAACGGGCGGCCGGTCACGTCGACCAGCATCTGCTGCATGGCGGTGAGTCCGCCGCCGGAGTAGCGCATAAGGGCGCCCGGAAAGGTGTCCACCCGCACGGCCGCCGTGTTGGCGGGGCGCAGCCCATCCAGCACCTGCACCGTGGTGGGGATGACGGAATCCGCCGCGTAGCCGGGAAAACCGTGCACCGTGAGCCCCGCGCTGTGGCTCACGATGCGCCGCAGCGTAACCTTCTCGTTCGCCGTGAACGCGTTCTCCGGCACCTTCCAGGAGCGAAGGTAGGTGTTCACGTCCGCGTCCAGCGAAAGTCCCCGCTGCTGCGCCAGCAACAGCGCGCCGAGGACGGCGACGGGCTTGCTGATGGAGGCCGCCTGAAAGAGCGACCCCGTATCCACCGCCACCGGCCCACCCGCCGTCAGCGTGCCGTACGCCCGCGCCCACTCGATGCGCCCGTGGTTGACGACGGCGATGCTTACGGCCGGCGTGTTGCCGGCCCGCATCCGTTCGGTGATGGGCGCCCCCTGGTCCGCTCGCCCGGCCACCACAATCGGGGGAAGGAGCCCGTTTTCCACCCGCTGGATGCGCGCGGCGAGCGTGGTGTCCTGCGCCAGCGCGGGCGTCGCCGCGAGCGTGGCGGCTGCGAAAGACAGGAGGATAGTGATGTTTCGCATCGGATGGATCTAGCTCGGGGGGTGGAGCGCGTGTCGCTGCGGATTTGGACGGCGAACGTCCCCGGAAGGTTGGTCGCGCCGCATAGAGGAGACGAGGCTCACAAAGGGCAAACGGATGAAGCGGGGGAAAGATTCAGGTCTTTCCGTTCCGTTTGAGATTGATACGACGAGCCGGGCGTAGAACGCCCGGGGCCCTCTCCCCCGCCGTCTTCGCCGCTCGTTCCTCGCGGCTCGCGGCGACCCCTTCCCCAAACTCCGGCCCAGGCTGCGGGGGAGGGTTGGGCGCCTCGGTTGGATCCTTCTGCCGCGCGATCGAAGTTCTCCTCTCCCCCCCACTGCTGTCCGGTTAGAAGTTGAAGAGTTGCAACTGGTTAGGAGCGGGTCGGTCGAGAATTGTGTAATCGGGACCTGAGAGTGCTTGCCGCAACTCGATTCTCTGGAAGATGTGGACACTCAGGATCTGTAGCAATGTGT
>DASTVC010000749.1:0-6845 GCA_035759295.1 Longimicrobium sp.
CCCGGTCTGAACCGCTGCCCCGGAGGGCATTAACCCTCATCGCAGCGTTGGCTTCCTGGGAGGGTGTTGCCAAACCTTACCGGATCCCACCGGAGGCACACTGTCATCCTGAGGGAGCGCACGCCCGTAACTTTCATGACCACAGAAGCTTGCGCGCGACCGAAGGATCTTTGTCGGGTCGCGCGAAGCCCAGCCCTCGGGATCCGTTCAAGTCCCTCAGTCAGGCAGACAAGGTCCTTCAGTCGGCGCCAACCCTTTGCCTGAAAGTAGTTTGCGGAGCGGCGCCTCCCTCAGGAAGTCAACGCATGTGGACGGTTTGGCAACACCCTCTTAGAGAACGCCCCGGCTTTCACGCGGACCCAGGCTTCGCCAGATCGCGCATCGGGTGTTCGTGGATGCTGGGTCCGGTGCGCTTGCGGCGGGACGTCGGCGCTGGGCTGGGGACGAGGATGGCGGGATAGGTATCTCCCAGAAAACGCGGATGGCCCCCTGCCGCGCGTCCATCCCTCTGCCGTTCCCGGCGCATCCACACACGTGTGGAGCACCCCCCGCCTGCCGACGTGCCCTGACCCCCTTCCACTGCATCGCGGGTCATCTCGCCCTTGCGGGGCGTTACCCGCGGGTTGCGACCGATCCGCGATGAACCTGAAAAACAGTTCACGCCTCTGGGTGAAATTGCGTTTCCGTGCGTGCACACGGAATCTGCAGAATCGGTATCCGCTCACTCCCCGACCCAGTAGAGCTGTTCGACGTACCTGCCCAGCTCAGGGGGCAGGCCGTCCGCGAGCCGGCTTTCCAGGTACTCGCCGAACAGATCATCCGACAGAGGCGGGAACAGCTCCCGCGCCAGGGGAAGGGGCCCGAAATCACCCTCGGGATCCAGGTACAGCGCCGCCGCCAGGTGCCGCGCCACGGCGTTGCGGTGATGTCCCCACCCCGTGACCAGAAAGCGCGCGCCCTGCAGCTCCGGCCGGCCCCCGCCGATGGTGCGCGGACGGCTCAGGTCGTGGTTCAGCCGGTAGCGCTCGTCGGGCGCAAGCACGTACAGCACACCCTCGCCGTCGTCCGCGCGCTTGCGCCGGTAGCGGATGTTGCGCGTCCCCGGGACGCGTTCCGCCACGTGCACCGCGAAGAAGAGCGCCGTCTCCAGCGTGTGGGTAACGTCCAGCCCCATGGTGGGCAGCCCGTAGTGCTGGGCAAGGGCAATGGCGTACAGGTGCAGGTCCACGCCCGTCCGCAGGCGGAGCGCGTCTTCCTGGATCACGGGCCAGGCCTGGGACACCTCCGGCGCCGCGGACTGCACGCTCCACACCTCCTCCAGGAACGCCCGCACCAGCAGGCACCACGCCGGCAGCACCGCCTCCAGCGGCTGCGCGGCGCGGGTGGAGGTGGCGAGCAGCGAGGGCTCCACCGCCGCGGCGTCGCCGTAGAGCACCTGGCCGGCAGCCGCGGACCGGCCCAGCGCGTACTCCCGGGCCTGCCCCCGGTAGAGGCGCGGGGATCCGTCGCCCATCACCACCAGGCTGCCCAGGACGGCGTCCAGCTCCGCCCGGCCGCGGACGGCGTAGCGGGGCACCTTGCGATAGGGGATGCGCAGAAACCCGCGCGTGGCGGCGGGCCCCGGCGCGTCGGGCATGGCGGCCGTGATCCCGTACAGGCCCAGGTTTTCCTTGGGCGCCACGTCGAACACGCGGCCGTAGAAGGTGTCGATGGCCAGCGCCGGCGCCGTGCTCCGCGCCCCCATCACCGAGTACGGCGAGTGCTCGTTGCGCCAGCGGGCCACGTTGCGCCACGGCTGGCCGGCCTCGTCCTCGCCGATGGTCCGGAAGCCGTCGGTCTCGCCCGGCGCCGGAAGGTGCGCGGGGGGCGGAGCGGCGAAGTCGTACTCCGGCTCGCGGTACTCCGGCGGGTTTTCCCCGCCCGCGCGCGCCGCCCATCGCGCGTGCGCCCCGCGGAACATCGCGCCCACGGCTTCGCGCGCCGCCGCCTCTCCCCCGAACGGCGGCTGGCCCACCAGCGAGAACCCCGGCACCCCGTCGCCGTAGATCACCTGGGCGTTGGCCGGCCGGGCGGAGCGCACCCGCGCCTCGTGCCCCAGCGCGCTGGCCACCGTGTACTCGATAAAGGCCAGCAGCTCGCCGTACGAGGAATGCTCGAAGAAGTCCGCCCGGCTCTCCGGCGCGGAGCTCCACAGCGGCACCACGGACGCCGTGTAGCGGATCAGGAACTCGAGCGGCCCCGAGACCATCCGCACCAGCGCCCAGCGGTCGGCCAGCACGAGGGCGGTGTCGTCGGCGCGTTCGGGGGGAAAACCGGAGTAGCGCGCCTGCCCGCGGGTGCGCAGGCCCCCTGCGTAGCTCCACGCCCGCGGGGTGATCTGCGGATAGAACGACGCCATCAGCTCCAGGTATTCGGCGGGCACCTGAAAGCCGCGCAGAAACTTGTCCGCCAGTACGTCCAGGCCGATGGCCGCCGCGTCCATGGCGATCGCCCGTTTGAACGAGACCTCCGCGTCCATCCTCTCGATCTGCGGCGATGCGTCGAAGGCCGCGGCCGCCTGCGCCACGGCCTCCGGCTGCAGCCAGGCGCACAGCTGCGCGGCAAAGGCGGCGTCTTCCATCGGTCGATTCCCCTGCTGGTGTTACGCCCGGGCCCCGATTCCCCCCACTGACCATGTTCGGCACGCCCGCGCCGAACCGCAACGCTTTCGGCTGCGCGGGCCACGGGCTGGGCGCCACCACAGAGCGTATAGACGCTTTCCGCCAGCGTGCAGACCGGCGAGCTCGCGTGTTGCGGAAGCACCGTTGTCGCGGTATTGGACTTATTGCCTGATTTACATCACTAATTCCGCCACCCCACGTGCGATTTTTCGACTTCCGGCCCGACTGATATCCTGCAGTGCGCGCTCTCCCTCCCGATCGTCAGCCATGAGCAAGGTCAAAGTTCTCTTTTTCGCGGCCGATCCGCTTTCCGTCTCGACGAGCGGATCTCCCAGGCTGCTCCTGGACGAGGAAGTGCGGCAGATTCGCCGAAGGATTGAAGCGGCCAAGTACCGTGATGAACTGGATCTCGACGTCCGCTGGGCAACGCGAGCAAAAGATATGGTGTTCGCGCTGAACCAGACGCATCCGCATGTGGTGCACTTCAGCGGTCACGGGGGACCCAATGGTTTGGTGCTTGCGGGCCTCAGCGGACGCAGTGGGCATTCCGTGGACGCAGCTGCTTTGACGCGACTGTTCGAAGTATTCCGGGGTGACATCAGGGTTGTCGTACTGAATGCCTGTTTCTCGCTGCCGCAAGCGAAGGCGATCGCTGCCGTGGTGGGATGCGCGATCGGCACCCACCATACGATCTCCGATGAGGCGGCGATTACCTTTGGGGCGACCTTCTATCAGGCCGTCGCATTTGGCCATTCGGTAAAGGTTGCTTTCGACCAGGCCCGTTCGGCACTCGATCTGGATCACCACGACGACCGAGAGTGCCCGGAACTGGTGGTCGGTCCCGGCGTCGACGCCGCGCAACTGGTCCTGATCGCTCCGGAAGGGGCTGTCGCCGGGGGGCGCGAGAGTGCGGAAGCTCCGCCGCCCGGCCCCATGAGCCTGTTCGCCTCTCCGGCCAAAAGCAGCCCTCGAGGGCAGGGTTCCAGGTGGACCAGGGTAGCCGGTGCCGCGCTGGTGCTCTCAACGGGAACTGTGCTCACGCGCGCGATTCTGAAGGGTGGCGAGCCGCCCGCGACGGTAGCGGAGTGTACGCCGACGGAAACCGTGCGCTCGCTGGCGGCGTTGCCGGACTCTGTTGCGGTTTCAATGGCGCCGGGGAATTCATCCGGCAGGGAGGCTGAGGTCGCGGCAGCAAGGGATCTGTATGAAGCGCGGAACTACGCCGCCGCGTTCCCTATCATCCAACGGGCTGCGGCTGCCGGGAATGCCGAAGCGATGGGCTTTCTTGGAATCATGTACCTGCGCGGGCAGGGCACCGCGCGTGACACCGTCCGTGCTCTCGAGTTGCTGCGCAACGCCGGAGACAAGCGGGACGTGCGCGGAATGAAGGCTCTGGCTGAGGTCTATCGCGGGGACACTGTTTCGCGGAACAACTACCTGGTGCCGTACTGGTACAGGCTCGCGGCAGAAGGTGGAGACGCGGAGGCGATGCGCGAACTCGGAAGTATGTACCTTCAGGGCAAGGAGGTGGACCGCAACGATAGGCTGGCGCGGGAGTGGCTCGAAGAAGCCATGCGCATGGGCTCTGTCGATGCCATGGTCGACATCGCGTGGATGCATGAGAAAGGGTTGGGCACCCCTGCCAGCAACAAGCGGGCGTTCCGGTGCTATCGCACGGCCGCGGAGGCGGGATCGGCTCGCGGACTGTTCGCTCTCGGTCAGGCCTATGAGAACGGCGTCGGCGTTCGCGCGGACACTGCTGAGGCTGCCGGTTTGTATCGCAAGGCCGCCGACGCGGGTTCAGCCGACGCAATGAACAATCTGGGCGTCCTGTTCCTGCGGGGCCGGGGAGTGCCGGCGGACACCCCGCAAGCGATCACCCTGTTCCGCCAGGCCGCCGCTACGGGTTCCACCATCGCAGCCGGTAATCTCGCAAAGCTGGGATTCCACTGATCGGTTCCATTGACGCATCTCCCGCCGCTGGCGTGTTGAGATCCCCTACGTGCCGTCAGAGTCGAGCATCATGCGCAAGGTGAAGGTCTTGTTCTTTGCCGCCGACCCGCTCTCGATACCAAGGGACGGTGCCTCCCGACTGCTGCTGGACGAAGACGTACGGCAGATCCGGCAGAAGGTGCGCACGGCCGAGCATCGCGATGTGCTGGAGTTCGACCTGCGACTCGCCACGCGGACGGACGACCTGCTGCAGGCGCTGAACGAGACGCACCCTCAGGTAGTCCACTTCAGCGGGCACGGGCGGACCGATGGTCTGATGCTGGTGAGTGCGGATGGACGCCGGCCACACGTGGTGTCGGCGGCGGCGCTTGAGCAGCTTTTCGAGGTGTTTCGAGGCGACATCCGCGTCGTGGTGTTGAACGCCTGCTTCTCCCTGCCGCAGGCGGAGGCGATCGCCAGCGTCGTGGGGTGCGCCATCGGCACCCGCGGCCCCATTTCCGACGAGGGTGCAATCACCTTTGGTGGTGCCTTCTACCGCGCAATCGCATTCGGAGAGTCGGTGCAGGCGGCGTACGACCAAGCGCGCACGGCGCTCGTTCTGGAGCACTTCAACGATCGCGAGTGCCCGCAACTGGTGGTGCGGCCGGACGTGGATCCTGCAGGGTTGATCCTTATCCCTTCGGACGATGCGGATGAGCGGGCGCGCGGATTGGGTGGCGCGCAAGTCGGAACCATCCGCGTCTCGCCGGGGCGTGTTCCGGACCTTCTGACCGTTTCCGTTCCTGCTGCTCGCCATGGCGTGCCGGCCTGCAAGTCGCCGAACGCGGTACGACTGTTCGGACGCAGCGCCGAGATCGATCTCTTTGTGGGTCTCCTGACCGGCGCGGATGATCCGGTATGGGCCGTACGAGGCCTTCCGGGTGCGGGAAAAACGGATTTCGTGCGCGCCGTGGGGTGCGCGCCCGGAACCGTGGAGCATTTTCGCGGCGGTGTGCTGTATGCGGAGCTCGGGCAGACAGCCGGCGCGGGGGAGGTGCTGCGCCGCTGGTGCGTGGCTCTGGACCTGGAGCCGCCACGGTCGGAAGACCCGGACGATTTTACGGAGATCATCCGCCGCCACCTCGCCGGCCATCCCGCCCTCCTAGTGCTGGACGACGTTTGGGACACCACCATCTCTGCCGCCCAGACCCTCGCCGACTGCCGCGCGCCTGGTTGTGCACTGCTGCTCTCGACGCGCAGCCCGGACGTCGCCGACGCGCTGTCGGGAAGCCCGGACCGCGCATTTCGCCTCCCGATGCTGGAAGACGCGCCTGCCAGGGCGCTGTTGCGGGAGCACGCGCCCGACGCGGTGAAGGCCGACCCTGACGGCGCCACGGATCTGGTGGCCAGCCTGGGCAATCTTCCGCTTGCGCTCAAGCTTGCCGGCTACCTTGTGCAGCGGGACGATTCACCCTACTCGTGCCGGCATTTGCTTGGCACTTGGCGGGTGCGCCTGGACGAGATGAAGGGGCGCGAGCGCCGTCCGGGAATGGCGGCTGGCGAGCTTTCGCTCGACGCGATCATCTCCTTGAGCTACGACGCCATGGCTGACGCGGAAACCCGCGCCGCCGCGGCGTCCCTCTCCGTCCTGGGAGCCGCTCCCCTGGACTTTGACCGGGCCGCCATCGAGGTGGCCTGGGACGTGGATCCCGCTCGCGCGGCCGGGTGGATCAGCTCATTCGTGGCCAGCGGACTGCTGGAGCGCAATCCGTCCACGCGCCGGTACAGCCTGCACCAGACCGTTCATGCGTTCCTCGAAGAGCGGTGCCGAGCCTGGATGATGTAGTGAGCCGGAGGCTGGCGCCTCACTACGCGAAGCTGCTGGAGTTGCACGGCGTGCACGCGCTTGTGCAGAACCGGGCCAGCGCCGATTTGGCCGTTGAAGTTCTCGGTCGCGAAATCGCGCAGGTCGAACGCTTCTTTGGTATCGCGCGTCAGCATGCGGAGGATCCTGAGTGGGACCGCCTGCTGGTGCGGTTCGCCTGTGACTGCGGTGCATTCTTCTCCCTGCGCGGCCGCTACACCGAGCGGATCGCCTGGGCAGAGGCGGGCCTGGCGGCCGCGCGGCGCGTGAGGGACTCGGAGGCGGAATCCATCCTCCACACGGGGCTGGCCAACATCTTCTTCCGTACCGGGCGCTACGATGAGGCGCTGGCAAGCTACCGGCGCGCGTACCAGTTGAGCGCGAACGCC
>DASTVC010000750.1:0-9585 GCA_035759295.1 Longimicrobium sp.
GCCGTCGCGAGGAACGAGCGAAAGGCCGGTCGGGGGTGAGGGCCCCCCGGCGAAGCCGGGCAGCCAGTACGCAGAAGGTCGCCCCCCAGGCTGTGCGGATGGAGGAATTTCGCGCGTTCTAGTGCCGTATCGTGGAAGCCGTTTGATGACGCCTCGATCCTCACGCCCCCCTTCCCGGAGTTCCCCGCATGGTCGCTCGGCTCAACGGAATCGCGCTGTTGTCGCTCTTCGCGATCGCCGCCTGCGACGGCGGTGGCACCACGCCGGAGGCGGACGCGGTGGTTGCCGGGCTCGCCAAGGTGTCGGGCGACGCGCAGAGCACGCAGGTCATCCTCCCCGCCAGCCCGGGTGGCGCCGCGTTCGCGCTCGAGATCAGCGCCCTGGCATCGCACGACGCTGCGCTTCTGCCGGACCTTCTGGTCGCGCGCATCGAGCTCGCGAAGCCGTCCGGGGCTCCGGCGTCCAGCACGGCGCCAATCCCTGTGGGCACCGCGGTGCAGTGGGACGTGGGGGTCGCGGGGGTGCCGGGGGCGGACCCCCGCTGCGGCGTGGCCCGCACGGCCGCCACCCGCGCCGACGACAGCGCGCACGTGGTGAACGGGTGGCGCAAGGGAACGCTGGCGAACGTCACCTGCGTGGCGCGCGCGTCGCTGTACGTGGGATCCACGCTGGTGGAGGCGGACAGCTTTACCGCGCAGTTCACCCCCGGCCCGCCCGAGGTGGGAAAGCGGCTGGACGGCCATCACCCGGACGCCCCGCACCAGCTGCTGTTGGACCCCCGCGCGGTTCAGGACGCGTACGGCAACGCCATCCCGTTCCGCATCGTGACGGTGGCGCAGGACACGTTCGTGTGGGCGGGAGGCGCGGCGTGGGGGACGGCCGAATCGCGGACGCTGCACTGGAAGGACATCCGCGGATCGGCGACGGAGATGCAGGAGGGGTACTTCTATCTCGTGAACGAGGCGGGGGCGCGGATCGCCTGGGTAAGCTACCGGCTGTTCCCGACGCAGACGGGGATGGAGTACACCTCGCTCTCCGGCGTCAAGGGAGATTTCTGACCGCAGGCGAGGAAACGACTTGGCCTCACGCAGAGTGATCAGAGTCAACGGAGTCGCTTCGTAGTGTTGCCTCGGACAGATGTGCGAGGCAACGGCACGAGAAAACTCTGCTGACTCTGCTGACTCTGCGTGAGGCCTTTCTTTCTGTTGATGCGGATCAGTGCTTCGGGCGGAGGCCGTCCAGCTTTTCCTCGACGGCGGAAGCAAGGGGAAGCGCGTCGGCAATGGCGGCCAGCTGCTCGGCCTCGCGCCAGTGGCGCTCCAGGTCCACCAGCTCGCCCTCCAGCGCGCGGCGCTCCGCGTCTTCGTGCGCGGCCATCTCCATCGCCAGGCGAATCTCCAGCGGCATGCTCCACACGTCGCGGTAGCCCAGCCCCATCCGCCGCGTATCGTCTTCCGCGCACGCCAGGAACCCCTCCGCCGTGCGCGCCCGGTCGATGCGCCGGACCGCCTGCTGCACCAGCTGCTTGCCCGCCCCCCCGCCGTTGGCCTGCGCCATGAACACGGCCAGCGCCCGCAGCCCCGCCGCGCCGCTCAGCACGTGGTCGCGCAGCTCCCAGCTGGCGGAGGAGTTGCGGTGGTCCAGGATGGGCTCGATGCCCGTGCGCGCGTGCAGCGCCCACGCGGGCCCGCCCACGCGCTCCGCCGACGCCCGCAGCCGCACCTGCTGAAACCTGCGCCGGCCCGTCAGCATCAGCTCGCCCGCGTCGTCGCGCAGGCGGTACTGGGCGGCCAGGGTCTCGAAATAGCCCCGGTGCTCGCCCAGCCTCTGCTTCCAGAACTCCGCCAGGCCCAGCACGGGAAGCCCGATCAGCAGCGACGGCGGGCCGAACGCCAGGAACCCCGCCGCCGCGCCCGCGATGGCGACACCGGAGATGACGGCGCGCTTCTGCCGCGCCGCGAACTCGCCGCCGTAGCGCCACGCCGCGAACTCCGGCCGCAGCGGCCGCCCGATGCGCACCAGTTCCGTCCCGTCCGCCAGCCTAGCGAGCCCGATGTTCTCGGTGGAGGTGCGGATGGTGGTGGCGCGAAAGCGGCGCTCGCACTCCTCCACCGCCTCCCAGCGCTCCTCCAGCGGCGTAAGGTTCCAGCGGCTGCACGACGCGCACACCACCCACAGCCGCCCCTTCTCCGCGTCGAACGCCAGCCGGCGCCCCACGGGAAAGTGCTCGATGCTCTCGTTCGCGCCCAGCGACGAGCCGCAGAAGATGCAATGGGAATACATGGAGATGCGAAGCGGATGCGGAGTGGCCGGCGCCTGATACGCCTGCATCAATCCAGATGTTTCGGAGGCACCTCTCCCGTCCCCATCCGCCGGCATGAACAAGAGCCTGTCCCGGTGGCGATGCGCCCGCTACACTGCGGATAGTGCGATTCGGATCGCACTCCATGCGCCGCCGGAGTCAACGGCGCCGACCCTTACCTACCTTCGCGGGAGGTCACATGCGCACGATGGGCAGACGTGCCGCCATCACGCTGTTCACGGGATCGATCGCGGCGGGGCTCACCTTCGGCGTGACCTCCGTCCTGGCGGCGCCGGCCGCCGCGGGAGACTGCCCGTTTCTGCCGTCTGAATTCCTGGGCATGTGTCCATCCGGCGGGGCGGCGGCCTGCACCACCCTGTGCCAGTACTTCGACCCGTCCGCGATCGGCTCCTGTCCCTCCGGCTGCTGCGTCTGCCGGCCCGCGCCCTGAGGTGCGCACGGCAGCGGGTACGATGGCGCGCGGAAAGGCCCCGGCAGTTCGCCGGGGCCTTTCTCGTCTCCTGCTCAATCCGTGCTACGCCGGCCGCATCGCGTGTGGGGACCAACGGGCGTCCTTCATCGCCACAGTCAGCAGGTGACGCGGATCACACCAGACGGTACGTGCCCCACTCGGCGCGGAGGGCGTCGCTGATCTCGCCAGCAGGACTCCCCGAACCAGTGACCAGAGAATTCGTCGAGGCACGACCGACAGTCTAACCAGCGACTCCGCGGGCTCCCGGAGTGCCCTGTCGCGCCGACAGGGAGGGGCCTCTCAATCTCCTCCCGGAGGTTTTCGATGAAACGCGCTCTCGCAATCACAGTCGGTACTCTCCTTCTCGCTTCGTTGACCGCAGGCGCGCCCGCAGGTACCGGGGCGGAAATGGGCCGGTATACCGGAGCGCTGTACAACCGCGAGACGGGGACGCTGGACCTGGTTCTGTACCAGGGTACCAGGTACTACTATTCAGGCACATGCGACTATGACTGCCGCGACCTGGATTTCGTCCTGGAAGAGTGGGTGCCCCCCTATAACGGCCGGCGCGGCTACTGGAGGTTCGTGGTTTCCGACAGGGCCGCGAACGACACTCCGAGCTTCTCCGTCACGCCGGGCTACGACACCACGTTCCGGCTATCGATTTTCATGGCAAGGTGCAACATCGAGCCGTGCGGGTACGACGTCTACGTCAGCCCGTGACTGCCACAGCTCCGCTCCCCTGACCGCATTGCCACAACGGGCCATCGCGTCTGGATCTGACCGTCAGCCCCGACAGAACGCAAGGATGCCCCGCCATTCGCAGCAGGACATCCTTGCGTCATCTACCGGAGCCGCCGTTCACACCGGCCGGTACGTGCCCCACTCGGCGCGGAGGGCGTCGCTGATCTCGCCGAGGGTCACCATCGCCTTTACGGCGTCGATGATGCGCGGCATCAGGTTCTCGGTGCCGCGGGCGGCGGCGCGGATGGCCTCCAGGCGCGCCCGGACCTCCGCATCGTCCCGCTCCGCCTTGACGCGCGCCAGGCCGGCGCGCTGCGACTGCTCCAGCGCGCTGAAGTCCGGCTGAGCCAGGTCCAGCGGCTCCGCCTGCGCGCTGCCGAACTTGTTGACGCCCACGATGGTCTTTTCCCCGCGCTCCACCGCGATCTGGTGCTCGTACGCCGCGCGGTGAATCTCCTCCTGCATGAACGCGATGGCCTCCGACGCGCCGCCCATCTCGTCGATGCGCTCCAGGTATTCGCGCGCCTTTTCCTCCAGCGCCGTCGTCAGCGCCTCCACGTAGTAGCTGCCGGCGAGCGGATCGACCGTATCGCCCACGCCGCTCTCGTACGCCAGCACCTGCTGGGTGCGCAGCGCCAGCGTGGCCGCCTGCGCCGTGGGGAGCGAGAGCGCCTCGTCGTAGCCGTTGGTGTGCAGGCTCTGCGTGCCGCCCAGCGCGGCCGCCAGCGCCTGCACGGTGACGCGGACCACGTTGTTCAGCGGCTGCTGCGCCTGCAGCGTCACGCCGCCGGTCTGGGTGTGGAAGCGCAGCTTGGCGCCGTCGTCGTTGGCGCCCCAGCGCTCGCGCATCAGGCGCGCGTACAGGCGGCGCGCCGCGCGGAACTTGGCCGCCTCTTCGAACAGGTCGTTGTGGGACGCGAAGAAGAAGGAGAGGCGCGGCGCGAACTTGTCGATGGGCAGCCCCGCGGCCAGCGCGCGCTTTACGTACTCCATGGCGTTGGCGAAGGTGAACGCCACCTCCTGCGCCGCCGTGGCCCCCGCCTCGCGGATGTGGTAGCCGCTGATCGAAATCGTATTCCAGCGCGGCACCTCGGTGTTGCAGAACGCGAAGATGTCGGTGATCAGGCGAAGCGACGGCTCCACGGGAAACACGTACGTCCCGCGGGCGATGTACTCCTTGAGGATGTCGTTCTGGATCGTCCCCGAGAGCTTCGACCGCGGGATCCCCTGCTCGTCCGCGACCGCCACGTAGAACGCGAGAAGGATGGACGCGGTGGCGTTGATGGTCATCGACGTCGACACCTGGTCCAGCGGAATGCCGCCCAGCAGCGCACGCATGTCCGCGAGCGAGTCGATTGCCACGCCCACGCGCCCCACCTCGCCCTGCGCCATGGCGTGGTCGCTGTCGTACCCCATCTGCGTCGGCAGGTCGAACGCGGTCGACAGGCCGGTCTGCCCCGCCTGCAGCAGCAGCTTGAAGCGCGTGTTGGTCTCCTCCGCCGTGCCGAAGCCCGCGTACTGGCGCATGGTCCAGAAGCGGCCGCGGTACATGGTGGGCTGAATGCCGCGTGTGAACGGGAACTCGCCCGGCCATCCCAGGTCCGCCGCGTAGTCCAGCGCGGCCACGTCTTCCGGCGCGTACAGCCGG
Organism: Longimicrobium sp.; assembly: GCA_035759295.1. Classification (GTDB taxonomy): domain Bacteria; phylum Gemmatimonadota; class Gemmatimonadetes; order Longimicrobiales; family Longimicrobiaceae; genus Longimicrobium. The sequence goes on from DASTVC010000750.1 coordinate 5,167, forward strand.
TCGATCTCCACGCCGCTGGTGGATTCGAAGTGCTCGTGCCGCTCCGGATGCTTGCCCAGGGCAGGCGCCACCAGCCGCTCCGTCCACGACCGCTTGCCGTCGTTCGCCGGCTCCGTGCCGCCGGAGTCTTCGCCCAGGTTTGTGGATGCCAGCGTATCGCTCATGAGTACGAAGGTACGAGGGTACGGGGTACGGGACCGCGGCGACAACATAATGCCGACGGGCGCGCTCGGCATCCGTCTGCGGCAGGTTCGTCCCGGGCAGCGCTCCCCGTCAGAAACAACTGGATTCATTCGTTTTATCACCGGAGGGTTCGTCAGAAAAATCATTCGTTTTCACGCATTCTGGCAGGAACGGATGCCTTCTCCGCCAGGATGGGACAGAGGGCCATGCGCCTTCCCACGCGCGGCGGATCCCCTGATCCGATAAGGTTTTCCTCGTCCCCCATGACGATCCGGACGCCTCCAGGCTCTCTGGATCGGCGAGGGGGGCGGGGCGTGGAGACGGGAGTGGCACGGCCCCAAAGTGGCGCGTTGTGCCGCTGGAAAACGAACGCTAATTTTCATATTCGCCGATCCCCGGCGGCTGCTGGACGTTCGTACCCGTCGGGCGATTCGCATCGCCCCCGCTCCTTCCGCCGCGCCGCCGGGCCCGCACCTGCCCCGGCCGCGACCTCCCGTCCCTCGACCCCAACGCCTGCGCCCATGGCGAACCCGATGCTTCGCGCCACCACGGCCGCGCTCCTGCTCCTCTGCGCCGCCGCCTGCGAAGACCTTACCGAGCCCACGCTGGGCGGCGCGTACCTGGGGCAGGTAGACTCGCCGTTCACCGTGGAAGGCGCGGTGCTCTTCGAGCTTCCCACCACCGGGCTGCAGTCCATCACCGCCCCCAACCGCGTGCTGATCGCGCAAACGGTGTCGGACAGCACCGTGCGCGTGCTGATCATCAACCGCCCCGACCGCGGCTTTGGCGGACCGCTGAGCTTCGTGGTGCAGATGGACGCCGGCATCCCCCCGCGCGGGGGCGACATCCTGGCCGTTTCCGCGCCCAACGACGAGGTCCGCGACTTCACGGGCGGCTTCGAGCTGCGCTTTACGCGCGACCCGACGGGCGAGACCCCCGTGAGCCAGCCGGTCCCCCCCGTAACGACCCCGGTGGGGCCGTACACGGTGGCCCAGCTCACGCCGCACTTCTTCGGGGTGCCCGCCAGCCCCGCCATCGCCGGCTACATGGACGCCAACGGCAACACCAACGGGATGTACGACATCGGCGACCTGCGGCGTTATCTGCAGATGTTCCCCGCGCAGATCCCCACGACCGACAGCTGGACCCGCTGAGCACCGCGGATGCCGCCACCGCGCGGGATCGGCCGCCACCGCAGGTCCCCGGCTGGCGGCGCTCCCTCGCCCGCTTTACCTCTGCACGACGAGCCATGACGATCTCCGCCATCCCGTTCCTCAAGCGCCACGGACGCGCCCTGCTCCTGCTGGCCCTGTGCGCGGCCCCGCTGACGGCGCCCGCCGCCGCGCGGGCGCAGGACCTGGGCACGCTGCAGGGCACGGTGACGGACCCGCAGGGCACGCCCCTGGCCTCCGCGATCGTGGAGGTCGAGCTGGAGATCGGCAGCACCCGCCGCGGGACCACGACGGACGCGGCGGGACGCTACCGCATCGTCGGCCTTCCCCCCGGCCCGTATCGCGTCCACATCCGCCGCACCGGCTACCGCAACGCCAACAGCCGCGCGCTGGTGGCGCTGAACGAGGTGCTGACGCAGAACTACGTGCTGCAGGTGCGGCCCATCGTCATCGACACCATCAGCGTGCGCGCGGACAACCCCGTCGTCATCCGCCGCGAGGACACGGAGTTCAGCACCGAAGTGAAGGAGGAGGCCATCCAGCTCCTCCCCATGCGCACGGATCCCAAGGAGGCCGTGGCGCTCACCCCTGGCGCACGGGCGGAGCAGGTGTGGGGCGGCGCCACGGCGCAGGCCAACAACTACCAGATCGATGGGCTTTCCGCCAACCATCCGGGGGTGGGCGGCGACCTGGTGCAGCCGAGCATCAACTGGGTGGAGAGCATCGAGGTGCGCGGGCTGGGCGCGGCGGCGGAGTACGGCAACTTCCAGGGCGGCCTGGTGAACATCAACACCAAGCGCGGGACCAACGACTTCCAGGGCGCCTTTCGCGGCGCGCTGGACGGCGCCCAGCTCACCGCCAGCAACCTGCAGCGCTACGACGTGGCCGCGGAGATGAACTCGCGCTACGACCTGGAGGGCGAGCTGCGCGGCCCCATCTGGCGCGACAGGGTCTTCTACTACGTGGCCGGCCAGTTCATCCGCCGCGACGAACAGGTGGTGAACCACCTGCGCAACCGGGAAGGATTCTACGCGCCGTACCTGATCGACTGGACGGAGCAGAAGTTCTTCGGCAAGCTCACGGTCACGCCCACGCGGCGCGACGAGCTGGTGGCCTCCGCCGGCTACCTGAACGCGCAGGCGGACCGCTTCGGCTCGCTGGGCTACGAGGAGAACGGCGCGTTCCTGCGGATGACGGCGCCCACCACGTTCCTCAACGCGAGCTACGAGCACCTGATGGGCGTGGCCGGCGGGTTCGAGGCGGCGGTCTCGTCCTTTTCGCGCGACGAGCGGCGGGAGTCCATCGCGGGCGAGTCGCTGCCGGCGGTGATGCTGTACGGGCCCGACCAGGTGCGTCCGACGTACAACGCCGCGCCGTTCAACTACCGGCTGGCCCCCTCCGCCATCTCCGCCACCACCTCGCTGCGGTGGGAGATGCAGACGGGGCCGCTGCGCCACGCCGTCAAGCTGGGCGGCGAGCACTCCACCGGCATCTGGCGCAGCGACCGCCTGCGCAACGGCGGCATGACGTGGCGCCCCGCCGTCACCAAGCTGAGCACCTTCGATTCGCAGAACACCGCAACCTGGGCGCAGGGCAACTTCAGCTTCATCCCCACGGAATGGGGCGGCGAGGTGCGGCTGGACGCCGACGTGCGCAACAGCGCCGTGTACCTGCAGGACCACATCGACCTGGGGTCGCGGGTAAGCGTGAGCCCGGGCGTGCGCTACGGCTGGTGGACGGGATGGATCACCCCCGCGCAGGACCTGGGGCCGCGGTTCCAGGCGATGAACGACCAGGCCTTCGACGCGAGGCTGGGGCTGACCATCGACATCACCGGGCGCAACGAGCTGGTGCTCAAGGCGCACGCGGGGCGCTACCACCAGAGCATGTTCGCGCAGTTCTACGAGCGGGTCGAGGGGGCGCAGGTCTTCAGCAACCAGGAGACCTGGTACCACCAGGGCGTGCCGGGAAGCCCCACGCAGACCTTTACCGTGGCCGAGCGCGAGGCGATGGCTGCGGCCGGGCGCTTTACCGTGGGGCAGATCATCCGGCTGAACCAGACGGGCCCGGTGGACCCGGACTACAAGCAGCCGTACATCGACCAGCTGGTGGTGGGGCTGGAGCGGCAGCTGGGGCGCTGGTGGAAGGCGGAGCTGGTGTACGTGGGGCGGCGGAACGAGAACATGGTGGCGCTTGTGGACCGCAACGCCGCCACCAACTACACCCGCTTCGACCGGGTACGCGTGCACGAGGCGTCGCTCGGCGGCATCAACTCGCCGCCACCGCCCGTGGTGGAGTACAACGGCTACCCGCTGGTGCTGCGCAGCCTGTACATCCCCAACTGGATGATCGTGGACCACCTGCGGCTGATCGAGGCGGGCGAGATCGTGCCGGCCATTCCGGGAATGACCGTCGCCGACATCCCGTCGCTGCAGTGGAACCCCGACTACGTGATCGCCAACGTGCCCGAGGCGGACCGCACCTTTCACCAGGTGCAGGCGGTGGTCAAGATGGGGTACCCCAGGTACGGCGGCACCTTTTCCGCCGTGTGGAGCCGGCTGCGGGGCAACCTGGACAACGTGGCCGGCTACGATGATCCGGCCGGCTTTGGCGCGGGGCCGTTCGTGAACCCCAACCAGTCGGTGAACTTCTACGGCGACCTGCCCAACACCAGCGTGTGGGACATGAAGCTGTGGGCGTACGGCGACCTGGGCCGTGGCTTTCGCGCGGGCATCTTCTGGAACGAGGTGATCGGCGACGTATACACGCCGCACGTGAACCTTTCCGATTCGGACTTCAGCTTCCGCATGCTGGACGGCAGGGTGTTTCCTGGCCGGATGGTGTCCAGCGTGTACGGCCAGCCGCTGTTCGTGGAGACGCGCGGCAAGCAGTCGTATCCCAACCGCGCCACCATCGACCTGCACCTGGAGCGGGCGACGCGGATCGCAGCGATGGACTGGATGTTCACGCTGGACGGCTTCAACCTGCTGGGCCGCACCACCCCCACGCGCATCAACACAGCGGTCAACGAGGGGCTCAACTACACGCCGTTCCTGCCCAGCAG
>DASTVC010000751.1:0-9955 GCA_035759295.1 Longimicrobium sp.
GGTACTCCACGGCCGGCGCGTCCGGGGTGCGCGCGGCCTGCGCCTCGAAGCGCTCGACGACGGTGCCGTCCAGCTCCGTCCCGCGGTCGTTGGCGCCCCAGGCCAGCAGCCGCGCGCGCTCCGCGTCCGTCACCATCGACAGCGAGCCCAGCGGCGCGTCGACGGCCTGTGCGGCGCGGTCGAGGAGGATGCGGCAGTGGTCCATCATCCGCGCCATCGTCTCCTCGTCCCACAGGTCGGTGCTGTACTCCACCATGTTGGAGAGGCCGCCCTCGATCTCCACCGTGGCGAAGGTCATGTCGAACTTCGTCGTCGACGTATCCACCAGCGCCACGCCCGTCTCCTGGAACACCTCGCGCAGGTTGAGCTCGGAGCGGAACTCCGAATCCGCCTTGTGGTGCACGTCGTTGACGAAGGTGTGGTGGAAGTACATCACCTGGAACAGCGGGCTGCGCGACGGGTCGCGCTCCATCGTCACCTCCTCGACGATGCGGTCGAAGGGGAGGTCCTGGTTGGCGTCGGCGTCCAGCACGGCGGTGCGCACCTGCGTCACCAGCTCGCGAAAGGTCATCTCGTCGCGCACGCGGGCCCGGACCGGCGCGGTGTTGACGAACAGGCCCACCATCGACTCCAGCTCCGCCCGGTTGCGGTTCCCCAGCAGCGTGCCGACGACCAGGTCGTCCTGCCCGCTGTACTGGTGCAGCATGAGGTAGAAGCCGGCCATGATGACCATGTTCATGGACGCGCCGGTCTCCACCGCCACCGCGCGCACGCGCTCGCTGAGCGACGCCGGCCAGACGAAGCGGTACATGCCGCCGCGGTAGGAGAGCACGGGGGGGCGCGGCCGGTCGGTGGGCAGCTCCAGCACGGGCGCGCCGGCCATGTGGTTGCGCCAGTAGTCCAGCTGCCGCTGCAGCGTCTCGCCCACCAGGTACTCGCGCTGCCAGACGCTGTAGTCCGGGTACTGGATCTCCAGCCGCTGCAGCGGATCGGGCTGCCCGTGCGCGATGGCCTCGTAGAACTCGTCCATCTCGCGCATGATGATGGGCATGCTCCACCCGTCGGTGACGATGTGGTGCACGTTCACGATCAGCGCGTAATCGGCTTCGCTGACGCGGATCAGGTGCACGCGCACCAGCGGCCCGTTGGCCAGGTCGAACGGCCGTGCGCTCTCGCGGGCGATGGTCTCGCGGATCTGGTCTTCCTGTGCCGCCGCGCCGTCGGGGCCGCGGATGTCCAGCGTCTCCACCCTGAACGGCTGCGGCGGCTGCACGATCTGCCGCGGCTCGCCGTCCACCAGGCGAAAGACGGTGCGCAGCGCCTCGTGGCGGCGAAGGATTTCGGTGTACGCCCGCTCCAGCGTGGGAATGTCCAGGCGGGCGGAGACCAGCACCGCCGCCGGGACGTTGTAGAACGCCTTTCCCGGCTCCAGCTGGTCCATGAACCAGAGCCGCTCCTGCGCGAACGACATGGGGTACTCCGGCCCCCCGCCGGCCTTGCGGATGACGTTCCTGGGCGCGGCGGGCTTCACCTGGCCCTTGATGCGCTTCTCCAGCAGCAGGCGCTTGGCGTCGGAGAGCCGGTCGCGCGAGCGGGTGGGGGTGTTCGTGTCCATCGTTCGATTTATTGCGTCAAAAGGTATACGGCGTAGACAACGATAACACGGGACTGAGGCGCTTCGAACGGCATCGAGCTGCGCCCGCGGGGTGCCCCTCCCCCGGCCCCTCCCTGTTCGTTCCTCACGGAGAGGGGAGAATTCGATCCCGCGACGACAGGGGTCGAGCCGACGCCCGCAGGCCGCCCCCTTACTCGCTCAGGCTCGCACCCCCCCAAAAAACCCTGGGGGAGGTGGACTTCGGTCCCGCGCGACCAATCTTGCCCCATCACCCCTCCCCCGCAGTTTGGGGGAGGGGTCGCCGCGAGCCGCGAGGAACGAGCGGCGAAGACGGCGGGGGAGAGGGCCCCCGCGTCGAAGACGCGGGCCTCTGCCCCTCGCACCCATCCGTCCGAAGCGTCCCGCGCACCCCACCGCCCGTGCCGTTTTATCCCCTCTCCCACGCAGTTTGTGGGAGAGGGCAGGCGAGGAACGAGCCGGGTGAGGGCCCGAGCCGGGTGAGGGCCCGCCCCTACGCCCCCGCCATCTCCAGCGCCTCTTCGTCCGTCAGCGCGTCGATCTCGGCGACGATGGCGTCTTCGACCAGCGCGGCGAAGCGGGCGATGGTGGGCGCCTCGAAGATCGCCTTGAGCGGCAGCTCCAGCCCGAAGTTGTCGCGGCAGCGGGAGATGATCTGCGTGGCCAGCAGCGAGTGCCCGCCCAGCGCGAAGAAGTCGTCGTGGATGCCGATGGGGCTGATCCCCAGCAGCTCCTCCCACATCGCGGCGACCACCTCCTCGATGTCCGTGCTCGGCGCGTGGTACTCCGTGGCCAGGTGCGGCCGCGCGTGCGACCCGAACGACGGCCCCGCCGCCTCGTCCGCGCGCGCCGTCATCCGGCCCTCCACGTCGCCCGTGGACAGCAGGACGTGCGGCTCGCCGGCGAGGGTGAGCAGGTGCTCGAAGGCCGCCGCGGCGCCGGCCTCGTCCATCCCGTAGCCCTCCGCCTCTTCGTCGTCGCCGAACCAGCGGTCCCACGCGGCGCTGGTCCACGGCGTGGCATCCTCCGCCGTCGTCGACGCGAAGGCGTCGATGACGGCGTGGTTGGCGGCGATGTCGACCACCGCCACGCCGCCCAGCGCCGGCGTCAGCGACGATTCGACGAGGACGAAGTCCATCACCCGCTCGGCCAGCGCGGCGCGGACGCCGGCCAGCTCACCCAGCAGGTGCGCCATCCGCCGCTCCCACGCCGCCACGCGTACCTCGCCCACGGCCTCTCGCGGCGGCGGCTCGTGCGCCAGCGGGGCGAAGACGACGCCGTGCAGCGCGCCGAAGGTGGCGTCGGCCTGGCGCAGCACGTCGCGCATCTGCTCCGCCTCGTTGGGGAGCACCTGGATGGTCAGGATCTCGGCGCCCTCCGCCTCCAACGCGCGGATGCGCTCGATCTGCCGGCGCAGCGGGTCTTCGGGGAGGCGCGCCTTGACGACGGGGTCCCAGCTGCCGCGGTTCGGGAGGGTGGAATCCATCAGCACCAGCCGGGCGCCGTAGCGGCGGACCAGGTGCTCCGCCAGCAGCTCGTTGCGGCCGCGCATCCCGCCGATCAACAGGTACACGCCGCCCTCGCGCAGCACCGGCGCGGCCACGGGCGCCGGCTTCACCGCGTCGTATCCGCGCACCCAGCGGTGCCGGCCGCGCAGCGCCACCGCGCGCGCGTCCCCCGCCAGCGCCTCGGACGCCACGCGCGCGCCCATCGCCCGCGCCTCCGCATCACCGGTCGGCACCGTGACGTCCACCACGCGCGCGGCGACGGTCGCCGTCTCCACCCGCAGCGTCGCCGCCGCGCCGAAGAGCGCGCCGCGCGACGCGTCCACCACGTCGCCGCCGCTGACCTCGACTGCTTCCGTCGTCGCGGCAAGCAGGTCGAACTCCGCCCTGGCGCGGCTGAGCGCATCCGCCAGCACCAGCACGCCCACGGGCCCGCGGCCGGACACGTCCGCCACGCCCCACAGGTGCAGCACCTTCGTCGGGACGCCGCCGTCCTCCGCCAGCGCGTCCACCAGCTTGCGGTGGTCTTCGCGTGAGGCGGGGCGCGCCGTCCAGCCCTCCGCCGTGCGCGCGAACGCCTCGCCGGGGCGGACGACGACGGGCCGGCGGCCGTGGGCCCGCAGCGCCTCCACCGCGCCGTCCGACAGCGGCGAATCATCCGCGAACACCAGCACCCGCCCCTCGCCGAACTCCGGACGGAGCGCGGCGGTGCGGCGCCAGCCGGGGACGTACAGCCACTGCGCGGGATCGGCCTTGCGCCCGCCCCGCGGCTTCGCCGATTCGATCTGTCCCGGCCGCGGCGCGTCGATCCAGTAGCGCTGCCGCTCCCACGGATAGGTCGGCAGATGGACCTTGTTCAGCCGCTCGCCGCCGTGGAACGCCTCCCACTCCGGCGCGACGCCCGCCAGCCAGAGCCGGCCGAGCGCGCCGAGCAGGAACGCGGCGTCCGGGGTGCGGTCGTAGGGATAGCGGACGGTGGGGATGACGGGGATCGATCCCGCGTCTCCACGCTGGCGGATAAAGGTCGACAGCGTCTGCCCGGGGCCGACCTCGACGAGCACGCGCCCGGCGCCCAGGAGCTCGCCCGCGCCGCGGTCGAAGCGGACGGTCTCGCGGGTGTGGCGCGCCCAGTAGCGCGGGTCCGTCGCCTCCGCCGCCGTGATCCACGTCCCGCTGACGTTGCTGACCATGGGGATCGTCGGCGCGTTCAGCCGCATCCGCCCGACGAGCGCCTCGATCGGCCCGACGACGGGGTCCATCATCGGCGAGTGGAAGGCGTGCGTGGCCGCCAGCTTCCGCGCCACGTGCCCCGCGTCCGCCAGCTGCTTCTGCACCGCATCCACCGCCGCGTCCGGTCCCGCGACCACGCACAGCTGCGGCGCGTTCACCGTCGCGATCGCCGTCCCTTCGACAAGGAAGCCGGCCGCGGCTTCCGGGGCGAGCGGCACCGCCAGCATGGCCCCGCCGGGAAGCGCGCCGATCAGCCGCGCCCGTTCGGCGACCAGGGCCAGCGCGTCTTCCAGCGAGAAGATGCCGGCGATGCAGGCCGCCGCGTACTCACCCAGCGAGTGGCCGATCACGGCTTCGGGGACGATCCCCCAGCTCATCAGCAGCTTCGCCAGCGCGTATTCGATGACGAACACGGCGGGCTGGGCCAGCTCCGTGCGGTTCAGGCGCTCCGTCTCCGGGGTGGCGGATTCCGTCCGGCCCAGCATGGCCTTGAGGTCGATCCCCTGCCCCGCCGGCGTCTCCGCGGGCGCGTCGCCGGGAAAGATCACCTCGCGGATGTCGATGCCGATGCGAGCCCGCAGGATCTCGGCACAGCGGTCCACCTCCGCGCGGAAGGCGGGTTCGGCGTCATACAGGCCGCGCGCCATCTGCGGATACTGGTCGCCCACGCCGGGGAAGAGGAACGCGACGGAGCGGTGCCCGTCCTCCACCGCCGCCGTGGCGATCCGCTCCGGATGCTTCGCCGCCAGCAGCGCCGCCGCATCCTCCCCCGCGCGGACGACGAGCGTGCGCCGGAAGCCCAGCGCGCGCCGTCCCGCCTGCAGCGTCCAGGCGACGTCCGCAAGCGGCTGGTCGGGTTGATTCCGAAGATGCTCCGCGAGCCGCTCCGTCACCGCGTCCAGCGCCGTCGGGGTGCGCGCGGAGAGGACCAGCAGCTGCGTGTCGCGGCGGGCGCGAGAGGGGCGCACCGCGGGCGCCTCCTGCAGCACCACGTGCGCGTTGGTCCCGCCGATGCCGAACGAGCTGACGGCGGCGCGGCGCGGCTGCCCATCCGACTCCCACGCCTCCAGCCGGTTGGAGACGTAGAACGGCGACGACGCGAAGTCGATCTTGGGGTTCGGCGCGCGGAAGTGCACGGTGGGGGGCACCGCACGGTTTTCAATCGCCAGCACCGTCTTGATGAAGCCGGTGATGCCGGACGCCGCGTCCAGGTGCCCTACGTTGGTCTTCACGGAGCCGATGGCCGCGAACTGCCTGCGGTCCGTCCACCCCCGCCACGCCTGCGTGAGCGCCGCGATCTCGATGGGATCGCCCAGCTCCGTCCCGCTGCCGTGGCCTTCGACGAAGCGGATGGTCGACGGGTCGACGTCCGCCACCTCCAGCGCCTCGCGGATCACGGCGGCCTGCCCCTCCACGCTGGGCGCGGTGAACGCGATCTTCTGCCCGCCGTCGTTGTTCACCGCGCTGCCCTTGATGACCGCGCGGATGGGGTCACCGTCGCGCACCGCATCCTCCAGCCGCTTGAGCAGGACGACGCCCACGCCGCTCCCGCCCAGCGTCCCCTGCGCGTCCGCATCGAACGCCCGGCAGTGGCCGTCCGGCGAGGAGATGCTCCCCGGCGCGTACAGGTAGCCGGTGTGGTTGGGCGTCACGATGTTGGCGCCGCCGGCCAGCGCCAGGTCGCACTCGCGGTGCAGCAGCGCCTGCGCCGCCACGTGCACGGCGACGAGAGACGTCGAGCACCCCGTCTGCACGCTCATCGTGGGGCCGCGCAGGTCCAGCTTGTAGGCGGCGCGGGTGGCCAGGAAGTCCTTGCCGCTGCCGAGCATCATCTGGAACTCGCCGAGCGCGGCGGACAGCTCGCGGTTGCCGCGGACGTTCTCTTCCGTGTAGAAGGGCACGCCCGCTCCCGCGAACACGCCGATCCCGCCGGCCGCGCGCGTCGGATCCACCCCGCCGTTCTCCAGCGCCTCCCAGCAGCACTCCAGAAAGATGCGGTGGGCGGGCTCCAGCGCCTCGGCCTCGCGCGGGTTGTAGCCGAAGAACGCGGCGTCGAAGTGCTCCACGTCGTTCATGGAGCCGAACGCCGGCACGTACGCGGGGTCGGCGATCTCCTCGTCGGAAATGCCGGACGCGCGCAGCTCGTCGGGGGTAAAGCGGCGGATGGCCTCGCGCCCCTCGCGCAGAATCTGCCAGAAGGCCTGCAGGTCGTCGGCGGCGGGAAAGCGCCCCGCCATGCCGATGACCGCCACCTCCGGCAGCCCCTCGTACTCGTTCTCGTCCCCGGTTTCCGGCTCGAAGCTCATGGTCGTGCTGTATGGATCAGGTGTTGGTTACCGATGATTCAACGTCACTTGGAACGACATGGGCTTCGGGCTCGACGACAGACATCGAACTGCACCCGACGGCGCCCCCTTACTCGCTTAGGCTCGCACCTCCCCCAAAAACCCCTGGGGGAGGTGGACTTCGATCTCGCTTCGACAAGCATCGAACTGGCGCCGGACGGGCGCCCCCTTACTCGCCTGGGCTCGCACCTCCCCCAAAACCCCTTGGGGGAGGTGGACTTCAATCCCGCTCCAGAGCTGCCGTGCACCACCCCTCCCCCGCAGTTTGGGGGAGGGGTCGCCGCGAGCCGCGAGGACCGAGCGGCGAAGACGGCGGGGGAGAGGGCCCCCGCGTCGAAGACGCGGGCACCCACCATCCCCACCACCCCATCCGAAGCACCCCACACCCCGGTGCGACGTTTATCCCCTCTCCCACGCAGTTCGTGGGAGAGGGCAGGCGAGGAACGAGCCGGGTGAGGGCCCCTACCGCCGCCCCCGCATCAGCGTCTCCCGCCGGCTGGCGCCGCGGCTTCGCCCAGCCGCCTTTTCCGCGTCTTCCGGCTCCGCGGGGCGCGCCCGGGCGTCCAGGTGCGCGGCGAAGGACGCGATCGTCGGGTACTGGAACAGGTCCACGATGGAGACGTCGCGGCCCAGCGCCGCGCGCAGCGCCTCCTGCAGCCGCGCCAGCAGCAGCGAGTGCCCGCCCACCTCGAAAAAGCTGTCGTTCACGCCCACGCTGTCGAGGCCCAGCACCTCGCGCCACACCGCCGCCACCGCCTGCTCCAGCTCGCCCTGCGGCGCGGCCGCGGCCTCGGCGGCGCCGGCGTCGTCGACCGGCGCGGGGAGGGCGGCGTGGTCGACCTTGCCGTTGGGAGTCTGCGGAAACACGTCCATCACCACGTACGCCTGGGGAACCATGTAGTCCGGCAGCGCGCGGCGAAGGTGCTCGCGCAATTCGGCCGCGGACGGCCTGCGCTCCGGCGCCATCACCCACGCCACCAGCCGCGGGTCGCCGCGCACGTCGGGGCGCACCAGCACCACCGCGTCGCCCACGCCGGGGAGCTCCGCCAGCCGCGCCGCGATCTCGCCCAGCTCGATGCGGAATCCGCGCAGCTTTACCTGGTGGTCGAAGCGGCCCAGGTAGTCCAGCCGCCCGTCCGGCAGCCAGCGCACGCGGTCACCGGTGCGGTACAGGCGGCTTCCGGCCGCTCCGAACGGGTCCGGGACGAACCGCTCGGCCGTGAGCCCCGGGCGGTTCAGGTAGCCGCGCGCCACCCCCACGCCGCCCACCCGCAGCTCGCCGGGCACGCCCACGGGCACCGGCTCGCCCGCGCCATCCACCACGTAGCCGCGCAGGTTGTCCAGCACGCGGCCGATGGGCGGGTTGCGCCCGTCCGCCGCCAGCCGCGCGGTGGTCGACGCCACGGTGCACTCGGTGGGGCCGTAGACGTTGTGCATCTCCACCACGCCGGCCCAGCGCGCCGCCACCGCCGGGCTCAGCGCCTCGCCGCCCACCTCCAGCACGCGCAGGTCGGGGAGCCCCTCGGGGGAGATCAGGGGCAGGGAGGCCGGCGGCAGCAGGCCGATGGTGATGCGCTCGCGGCGCAGTGTCTCCTGCAGCGGCGGCCCGGGCATCAGCTCATCCCGCGCCGCCATCACCAGGCACGCGCCCACGATGAAGGTGACGAACACGTCCTCCACGCTCACGTCGAACGAGAACGCGGCGAACTGCAGCACCCGGTCGCTCGGGCAGAGGCCCATCCGGGAGCGCTGCATGTGCGCCAGGTTGGGCACGCCGCCGTGCGTAACCGCCACCCCCTTGGGCCGGCCGGTGCTCCCCGAGGTGTAGATGACGTACGCCAGGTTGTCCGGGTCGCATGGCACCGCCGGGTCCGTCGCCGGCCGCGCGGCGATGCCGTCTGCCTCGGCGCGCACGTCCACCACCTCCGCGCCGATCCCCTGCAGCTCCGGCGGCAGCGGCCCGCGCGAGACGACCAGTCGCACGTCCGCGTTCTGCAGCATGTAGCGCAGGCGCTCCGCGGGGTTGGACGGGTCCAGCGGCACGTACGCGCCCCCCACCTTGAACACCGCGAGCATGGCGACCACCGTCTCCGGCGCCTTCTCCGCCAGGATCCCCACGATGCTCTCGCGCCCCGCGCCCCGCGCCATCAGGTGGTGCGCCAGGCGGTTGGCGGCGTCCTCCATCTCCCGGTAGGAAAGGACGCGGCCCTGGAAGTCCAGCGCCGGCGCGTCGGGCGTGCGCGCGGCCGTCTCCGCGATCAGGTGGTGGATGGGGCGCCGCGGATACGGATGCTCCCCGCCGCTCCACTCCTCCAGCACCCGCCGCCGCTCCTCCCCCCGCAGCAGCCCGGGGAGGCGCGAAAGGGGGCGGCCCGGATCGGCCACCAGCGACGCGAGCAGGGCGATGAAGTGCTCCGCCATCCGCGCCACCGTCGCGTGGTCGAACAGGTCCGTGGCGTACTGGATCCCGCCGACGAATCCATCCCCTTCCGGCTCCACCGAGACGACCAGGTCGAACTTGGCCGTGCCGTTCTCCCCCGGCTCCAGCCGCGCCTCCACCCCGCCCAGCGGCGGGATCTCCCCCGGCGGCTGCAGGGAGAAGGAGACCTGGAAGAGCGGGTGCCGGCTCAGGCTGCGGTCGATGCGCAGCTCGTCCACCAGCCGCTCGAAGGGCACGTCCTGGTGCGCGAACGCCCCCAGCGCCCCCTCGCGCACCCGGCCGATGATCGCCCGGAAGTCGGGATCGCCGGAGAGGTCCGTGCGCAGCGCCAGCGTGTTGACGAACAGGCCCACCATCCCCTCCGTCTCCGGCCGCCCCCTTCCCGCCACCGGCGAGCCGACGATCACGTCCTCCTGGCCAGACCAGCGCCCCAGGAGCACGGCAAAGGCGCCCAGGAGAAGCTGGAAGCGCGTCGCCCCTTCCGCGCGCGCCAGGGCGTCCACCGCGCGGGCGGCGTCCGCGTCCACGCGGAACTCCACCTCGCCGCCGCGGAAGCTGGGCGTGGCGGGGCGCGGCCGGTCCGTCGGCAGCTCCAGCACGGGGACACCGGCGAGCCGTTCGCGCCACCAGCACACCTGCCCGTCCAGCCGCGCGCCGGTGAGCCACTCCCGCTGCCACGCGGCAAAGTCGGGGTACTGCACGGCCAGCGGCGGCAGCTCCGGGGCGCGCCCGTCGGCCAGGGCCGCGTACGCCTGCGCCAGCTCGCGGAACAGGATGTCGACGGACCACCCGTCCACGATCA
>DASTVC010000752.1:0-3646 GCA_035759295.1 Longimicrobium sp.
ACGGACCGGCTGGACGTGCTGATCCTGCGCGACCCCGTGCTGCGCGAGATCCGCCTTCCCGTCATCGTCCACCGGATGAGGGCGCTGCACCCGGGGACGCGCGAGGTGCGCACCTGCCCCGACCCGCTGGTCCCCGGCGGAACGGTGGAGCAGCGCACCACCCGCGACGCGGCCGCCGCCCGCGCGCTGCTGCGCGAGACCAACGTGATCTGGGGGCGCGCCCGCATCCGCTTCGACGTCCGCTCCGTGATCGACGAGGCGTTCGCCACGGCCGGCCGCAACGAGTGCGCGGTGGACGAAGCGGAGTTCGGCGACGTGCTGGTGGAGAGCGCCACGCCCAACGTGGTGAACGTCTACCTCTTCGGCACGCTGGCCACGTCCGGGACGGCGGGGATGCACGTGGCGGCCATGGTGCACACCGCGGCGGGAATCCTCGTGCGCCGCGCCGAGGGGGTCGGGCTTGGCGACCGGGTGCTGCTGTCGGTCTTTGCGGGGGTGGACCCGGTACCGGTGCAGCCCGGCCCGGACGACCTGCCGGTGATCCTGGGGCACGTGCTGGGGCTGCAGCTGGGGCTTCCCCAGGTGACGGGGACGGGCCCGCAGGCGCAGAACCGGCTGATGCTGCCGCAGCACGCCCCCACCCACCGCCGCCTGGTGCAGGCCGAGGTGGTGGCGGCGCGCGGCGCGCCCAACGCGCGCGACTGCATTCCCTTGCGGCTGGAGGTGACGGGTGCCGTGCGCTTCGGCGGCCCGCTGGGACACCGCTTCGCCGCCATCCGCGACGCGACCGCGGCGCCGGTGGACGTGCGCGAGGTCTTTCCCCCGCACCTGCTGACGCCGCCGGGCTCCTCCGTCGCCACGACCGGGGGAACGGGGTCGCCCACGACCGGGGCGATGACCGTTTCTCGCTCCGCTCCGGGGCGTCAGGTGATCGCCTCGCGCTACGAACCAGGGAGCGCGGGCGGGGCGCCGCTGGAGACGCACGTCGTCGTCTACGTCTTCGACTTCGACGTGGACTTGATCGGCGCACGGCGGCTGGCCCCGGCGCCCGCCACCCGCTTCTACGCCATCCGCGGCGCGGCGCCCCTCACCGCACGGGCCATCCTCTTTCCCGAGCCCTCCGTGGTCCCCGGCGACCTGGCCATCTGGGGCCCCGCGGGGACGGTGCACCCCGACCCCCTGCGCCGGCGGGTGCCGCGCGTCGCGGCGGGCGCCGTGTCGCTCCCCGTCACCGTGGCCGGGGTCACGCGGACGATCGAGTTGACGGTGGCGGAGGACTTCCGGCTGGAGGTGCCCGACGCCGTACGGCTGGGGCCAGACCGCTTTCTGGCCGTCATCGACCCCGCGCGCTCCGTCACCATCCGCGCCATTCTGAACCCCGCGCCCAACCCGCTCCCCGCGGACCTGATCACCTGGGGCGGCACCCGCCCCACGATCGCCGTGAGTCCCACGGAGCGGACGATGGCCCGCACGGGGCCGGCCGGCGCGTTCACGGTGACGGCGACGATCGGGGACGTGACGCACAGCGTGACCATCGAGTTGGTGACGATGAGCCTGCGCATCGACGGCGCGTTCAACCCCGGTCCGCCGAACATCATCGAGTTCTACGCGCCCGTGCACCCCACGGAGCGCGCGACGGCGGTGGTGACGCTGGATCCTCCGCCCTCCGCGCCCCTTCCGGCCGGGGCCGTGGTGTGGGACCCGGCGTCGCTTGCGGGGCCGGACCCGCTGCGCGGCATGCTCTCCCGCGCCGCCGCCGGGCGCACGCTGGTGCGCGCGACCCTCACGGGGACCACGCGGGCTGCCAACTTCAACGTGTACACGCTCTCCTTCGTCTCCGCCGCCATCGTCCCCGCGGCGGCCGCGCCGCCGCTGGCGCGGGTGCAGATCGAAGGGCTGCTGGACACGGCGCTGGCCTCGGTGGACCGGACGGACCTGTTCGGCACCCAGCCGGATTCGCTCTTCCGCCTGCGGGCGGAAATGCCGGCCGGCGCGCCCACCCCGGCCACGATGCCGCACCGCCTGGTCAGCCGCACGGGGGTGGGCCCCGCCGCCGACATCGAGCCGCTGGACCTGACGCTCACCGCGGTGGGCGGCGTCGCCCGGCTGCAGTCGCTGCCGGTGCTGGCGGTCTCGGCCGGATTCCTGGGAGTGCCCATCACCCTGGCCGCCCCGCCGGACATGGCGGTGATCCGCGCCCAGGCCGGCGGCCGCCTGCGGGTGGACGGCGTCCCGGCGCCCGAGACGCGGGTGCGCGGGCGGGTAGTGCACATCTTTGCGCGGGTGTTCACCGGCTCCAACACCACCCCGGCCCGGGTGCGCCTGATGATCCCCGTGGCCAACCGCATCTGGGCGCAGGCGGGGGTGGAGGTGCGCGAGCGTTCCGTCGCCGAGATCGCGCCTCCCGCGGGCCTGCTGGACCTGGACACCCTTGCCAGCCGCACCCCCTTCTCCGGGACGCTCTCGGCAGAGGAGAACACGCTGCTGGGCATCACCGCCGGAGGCAACCCGCCGCGAAGCGCCACGGCCAATGACATGAACCTGTACTTCGTCCGCTCGTTCACCGACCCCGATCCGGCGCGGCCGGCCCCCACAGCGGGGGCCATCGCCTACGCCACCGAGAGCTTTTCGGCCATCAGCGAGCCCGGCCAGTCGGCCATCGCCTACCTGGGCGCGGGGCTCACCGACAACGCGCTGGCCCACGAGCTGGGGCACCACCTGCTGCGCGGCTGGCCGGGCGACGAGCACGACGACAACCAGACGCCACCCGTGGCCTGGCCCGTCACCAACGTGATGCACTTTCAGAACGTCCCGACGGCCACGCAGCTGGCGCGCCCGCAGGTGCAGAACGTCCTGGACGCCACCGCGGGGGACACGCACCCCGTCTCGCGCTTCGTGGAATGACCATGACCCCCGCCGAGGCCGCCGTGCGCGCGCTGCTGCGCCCCACCCACGACTCGGCCGCGTGGGAGGCGGGCGTGCGCGCGCTGGACCGCGACCCTGCCCTGGTGGTGCTGATCGCCATCCTGTTCGGCGCGGGAGAAACTCAGCACGACCGGGCGATGGCGGCCACCATCCTGGGGACGCTGGGTGACGCCCGCGCGCTCCCCGTGCTGGTGCAGGCGCTCCGGGTGGCGAACGACCCCGTGGTGCGCGCCCGGGCAGGGCTGGCGCTGGGGCAGCTGGGGACGGCGGCGCCCGGGGCCGAAGGAGCGCTGGTGGACGCGCTGGCCGATCCCGACGAGTTCGTGCGCGAATCGGCGGCGCGGGTGCTGGGTTCGCAGGGCGCCTCCGGTGAGTCCGCCGCGCTGGCCCGGGCCGCGCAGACGGACCCGGCGCCCGCCAGCCGCCAGGCGGCCGCGCGCGCGCTGGCGCAGATCCGCGGGGAAGGGTAGACGCATGCCCGCCAAAACGCTGCTGGGAGAGCTGGAGCTGCCGCTGGCGCAGTGCATCGACGTGGAGGACAGCCACGGGCTGGTCCACCACGCCGTGCCCGCGCTGGACGGCGACTTCCTGCAGCGCACCGGGCGGCGGGCGGCGCGGGTGGCGGTCACCGGCGTCGTGGCCGGGCCGGAGGCGCGCGAGGGGCTGGAGGACCTGCGCGGGCAGCTGCGCGCCGCGAAGCCCGTCGACTTCGTGGCGGACG
>DASTVC010000753.1:0-9708 GCA_035759295.1 Longimicrobium sp.
CGGATGGCGAAGCGGAAGTTCAAGCTGTAGGAGATTAGGGTACAGGGGATAGGGTGAACGGGTGAACGGGTGCGGGATGGTGGGCGCCCCCCCTCCCCGGCCCTTCCCCACAAACTGCGTGGGGGAGGGAGAACGGCAGAAAGCCCGTCGGGGGGGATCGAATCTCCGCGAGCGAAACACCAGCGGGGCGGCGGCCAGGGGGCACCGCCCCGCGTTCTGCGGGGAGAGACCATCCAGCTGATTGCGACGCCCGGGGGAAGTGTGGCCGATTCACGCAGAACTTTCGGGACCAGGTCGGCGCGGGAGTATCGGGAACGGGTGGAGCGTGGCAGGCGCAGTTAGAGGCCATCCGCATTTTTTTGAGGAGGATGTGGATCGCCGACTGCCCCGGCGGAGCATCACTGGAGCCGGAATCTCGCGCCACCTGATGCGCGATCTGGTGATCTGCCGGGATGCAAGGCCGATGGACCAACGCCGTGATCCAGCGGCGTGTCGTTCACGGCTCACGCGCGGGACGGCGGGCCGTGGAACAGACGCGCATCAGGTACGGCGTGGGCCAGTCCGGGCCGTCGCACGGGTGGATGTCCATCCGGAAAACGCGGATACACACCGTAAGGCAGGCTTGCGACGGCACGACGGTGGGCGGATGCGTGGTGCTCGCCTGCGGCGGTGTCGCGGAGGCGGCGGAGTGGGTCGATTGATGGATGGAGGGGAGACGGGGTGGCGGATCGAATCAGATTCCGTCATCCGTCTCCCACCGGCCGAAGGGGACGCCTTCCTCGTCGAGGGCGGTGGCGAGGGCGTCGAGCTCTTCGGGAAGCGTCTCGAGCGCGAGGTTGCAGCGGGCGCGCGCGGCGGGCGGCGCGGGGATGACATCGACCGGAATGCCCCGTGCCTGCGCGACCTCTTCCGCCCACAGCGCGTGGTGCGTGGTGTCGAATGTAAACACCGTGCGTGCCATCATTTGACCCCTTCTCCCGGGTGCGCCGGACACCCTTTGCGGAGCGCCCGGAATCCTTGCGGTAAGTAACTTCGGCGGTTACACTTCCGACATTCGCCGGTAATTCCCCTGGACGGCAAACGGCACGGCCGACGCACACCGCGTCACGTCTGGCCCGGACCCGTGCCGCCGCCTCCCCGCGGGCAAGCTCGCCCGGTGGAGGGCGGAAAGGGGAAAAAGCGCGTTTTTTTCCGCCACCGTCAGGTTCGGGGCGTCACAGACGTAGTATACGGGGGCGGCGGTCAGCCGGCCTCCTTCTTTCTCCCCCAACCCCCCGCGGTTCCGGCACTCCGCCGGCGCGAGGGCCGGTCGGTCGCCCGTCACCGGACGGGCGCACGCGTCGTTGCGGACCACGCGCGCATCACGCCGGACGGGAGGCGCGACGCGAGGTGCGGATCCTCAGCCACATGCAGTCGGTCGGGAGCGTTCGCCGGACCACAGGGGGCCGGCGCTCAACCAGGAGAGACGCAGGATGACAAGACTTCGTACGCTGCTTGCCGTGGCCCTTACGCTGGCGCTTGCGCCCGCGGCGGCCTTCGCGCAAGGAACCATCCGGGGCCGGGTGACCGAGCAGGGCTCGGGCCAGGCGCTCCAGGGGGTGCAGGTCACCGTGGTGGGAGGTAGCCAGAGCGTGGTCACCAACCAGCAGGGTGCCTACGTCCTGAACAACGTGCCGGCCGGCCAGCGCACCGTGCGCGCCGCCCGCATCGGCTTTGCGGCCCAGACGCGCACCGTCACGGTGGGCGCCCAGCCCGCCGAGGCCAACTTCACCCTCGGCGCCGACGTGTTGGGGCTGGACGAGGTGGTGGTCATTGGCTACGGGCAGGTGGAGCGCCGCACCGCCACCGGCTCCATCGCCTCCATCCGCCCCGACGAGGTGACGCAGAGCGCGCCCACCGCGACCATCGAGAACGTGCTGCAGGGCCGCGTGGCCGGCGTTCAGGTGTCGCAGAACTCGGGCGTGCCCGGCTCGGCCATCTCCGTTCGCGTGCGCGGCTCCTCGTCCATCACGGCCGGCAACGAGCCGCTGTACGTGATCGACGGCGTGCCGCTCATCCAGGGCGACTTCTCGCAGATCGCCATCGGGCAGACGCAGGGCATCGACGCCCTGTCGGACCTGAACCCGAACGAGATCGAGAGCATCGAGGTGCTGAAGGACGCGTCGGCGGCCGCCATCTACGGCTCGCGCGCCTCCAACGGCGTGGTGCTGGTCACCACCAAGCGCGGCCGCGCGGCCGAGCGCCCCGACATCCGCCTGCAGACCTACTACGGCGTGCAGGAGGCGTGGCGCCAGCCCAACTACCTGAACGCCTCCGAGTACATCGAGGTGTACAACGAGGGCTACACGGCCGACGGCGAGGCCGACGTGGACCTGGGCGGCGGCGACGTGCTGCACATCAACCTGTTCGGCTATCAGGGCGACGACATTCCCAGCTGCGACGACTGGGGCGCGCCCACCGACCCGCTTTTCTGCGACGCCATCGAGGTGGACCCCAACGTGGACACCGACTGGGTTGACGAGGTGCTGCAGTCGGCGCCCATGAGCAACCTGTTCGGCTCCATCGCCGGCGGCACGGAGCGGGCCCGCTACTACGTGAGCGGCACGCGCTTTCTGCAGGACGGCATCGTGTCGGGGTACGGGTTCGAGCGCATGAACGGCCGCCTGAACCTGGACTACACCGCCAGCGACCGCCTTACGCTGGGCACCAGCGTGGCGCTCACGCGCAGCAACATCGAGCGCGCCCGCGGCGACAACACCATCTACGGGCCGTTCGCCAACGCCATCGCCAGCGCCCCGGTCGACGCGGTGTACAACGCCGACGGCACGTACAACCTGAACACCATCTCGTACGCCAACCCGGTGGCCCTGAACAAGGAGAACCGCGCCGAAGAGCGCACGTTCCACGTACTGGGCAACCTGTTCGCCGACTACCGGCTGCTGGAGGGCGTGACCGCCCGCGCCAACTTCGGCCTGGACCAGTACAGCCTGCGCGGGTACCTGTACGACTCGCCCATCGTGGGCGCGGCCACCGGCAGCAACGGCTTTGGCCAGGTGGGGAACTCGTATGCCACCAAGGTGCTCACCGAGGGCACCGTGAGCTGGAACCGCGACCTGAACGAGAGCAACCTGTTCTCGGGCGTGGTGGGCGCCAGCTACGAGAACAACGACTCCGAGTTCAACCAGGTGTTCGGAACGCAGTTCCCCACCAGCTCGTTCAAGCAGCTGGCCTCGGCGTCCACCATCACGGGCGGCTCCAGCAGCATCACGGAGTACAACCTGATGTCGTTCTTCGGGCGCCTGCAGCACACCTGGCGCGACCGGTTCACCACCACCTTCAACGTGCGCGCGGACGGCTCGTCGCGCTTCGGTGAGAACAACCGCTGGGGCGTGTTCCCGTCGGCGTC
Organism: Longimicrobium sp.; assembly: GCA_035759295.1. Lineage (GTDB taxonomy): Bacteria > Gemmatimonadota > Gemmatimonadetes > Longimicrobiales > Longimicrobiaceae > Longimicrobium. The sequence goes on from DASTVC010000753.1 coordinate 3,407, forward strand.
GGTGCTGTACCGCCTGTCGGACGAGGGCTTCTTCGCCACCCAGCAGGTGGTGAGCGACCTGGCCCTGCGCGCCAGCTACGGCCGCACGGGCAACCAGGAGGGGCTGGGCAACTTCGCTTCGCTGGGCCTGTACGGCGGCGGCGCCAACTACGGCGACCGGCCGGGCATTGCCCCCGCGCAGCTGGCCAACCCCGACCTGAGCTGGGAAAAGACCGACCAGCTGAACCTGGGCTTCGACGCCGGCTTCCTGGACGACCGGCTGGGCCTGACCTTCGACTGGTACCGCAAGAACACGTCGGACCTGCTGCTCAACCGCCCCATCCCGCTGTCCACCGGCTTCGCCACGATCACCGAGAACATCGGCGAGATGGTGAACAAGGGCTTCGAGGTGGCGCTGCGCGCGCAGATCGTGCGCCCCAGCCGGCGCAACGGCTTCGAGTGGACCTCGGAGTTGAACGTGTCGCACAACAAGAACGAGGTCACGCAGCTGTACCGCGGCGAGCCCATCAACGGCAACTTCGTGGCGCGCGTGGAAGAGGGGCAGCCGCTGGGCTTCTTCCGCGGGTGGAAGATGGAAGGGATCTTCCAGTCCGAGGACGAGATCTGCTACGACAACACGGGCGCCACCTGCGCGCCGGGGAGCGCCTTCCAGTCGGCGTTCACCGTGCCGGGCGACGTGAAGTTCGCCGACATCAACGGGCGCGACGCCGACGGCGAGCTCACCGGGCTTCCCGACGGGCTGATCACGGCCGACGACCAGACGTACATCGGCAGCCCCTGGCCCGACTACCAGGGCGGCTGGACCAACAGCGTGAGCTTCGCGGGCTTCGACGCGTCGATCTTCACCCAGTTCTCCATGGGCAACGACGTGTACAACGGCAACCGCGAGTACACCGACGCGTTCGGCACCTTCATCGACAACAACTCGGACCACGCCCGCAACCGCTGGACGCCGGACAACCCCAGCACCACCGAGGCGCGGGCCACCTGGTACGACGACAACGACAACGTCCGCTCGTCCAGCCGGTTCGTCGAGGACGGCTCGTACGTCCGTATCAAGAACGCGGTGCTGGGCTACAACCTTCCCGAGAACTTCGCGGGGCGGATGGGGCTGCGCACCATGCGCGTGTACGTCCAGGGCCAGAACCTGGTCACCTGGACCGACTACAGCGGCTTCGACCCCGAGGTGAACTTCAACGGCGCGGCCTCGATCACGCGTGGCATCGACTTCTACACGCTTCCGCAGGCGCGCACGCTGACCGTCGGCCTGAACGTCGGCTTCTGAATCCGGAGAACTGACCTATGAAGTACGGATTTCTGGGCCTCGTCGCGGCGGCGGCCCTGCTGGCCGGGTGCGACGACCCGCTGAACCCCACGCCGCAGCAGAACATTCCGCAGCAAGAAGCGCTCGACACGCCGGAGGAGATCCGCGTGGCGACGAACGCGATGTACGACGCGTTCCAGACCTGCGACGGAGGGTACTGCCGCAACCTGCTCATCTTTCCCGACCTGTACGCCGACAACCTGCGGTTTACGGGCACCTACACGACCGACCGCGAGGTCGCCACACACAACGTGAAGGCCGACAACGGGGCCGTCGCGGGGATCTGGGGCGCCGCGTACGACGGGATCAACCGCGCCAACAACATCGTGGCGGCGGTGGCGGCGGTGGACGGGCTGGGCGCCGATGAGGCGGCCTCCATCGACGCCGAGGCGCGCTTTGTCCGGGCGCTCAACTACTTCACCCTGGTGAAGTTCTTCGGCGGCGTGCCGCTGGTGACGGAGCCGGAGTGGGAGATCTCGCCGTCGGTGAACGTTGCGCGCAACACCGAGGGGGAGATCTGGTCGTTCATCGAGTCCGAGCTCACGGCGGCCATGGCCGCCCTGCCGCTGGCCGCCGACGGCGAGCAGCCGACGGGCCGGGCCACCCGCGAGGCGGCGCAGGCGCTCAAGGCGCGGGCGCACCTGTACCAGCGCGAGTGGCAGCAGGCGTACGACCTGGCCAACGACCTGATCGAGAACGGGCCGTTCGCGCTGGAGGACGACTACGGCGCGCTGTTCAACTACCAGTCGGAGGGGACGGACGAGGAGATTCTTTCCATCCCGTTCACCACCACCGACGGCAACTCGCTGGCGTTCTGGTTCTTCCCCAGCTCGCTGGGCGGCCGGCGCGGCGTTTCGCCGTCCAACTCCGGCACCACCTCGCAGCCGCTGCTCACCGCGTTCGCGGCGAACGACGAGCGCCGCGCGCTGGCGTTCCAGGGCTCGGGCAACTCGGCGTACGCCTTCAAGTACACCGACGTGGCCACGGGCACCGACAACGTGCCGGTGATCCGGCTGGGCGAGGTGTACCTGATCCGCGCCGAGGCGGCTGCCCGCCTGGGGCTGCTGGAGCAGGCGATCGACGACGTGAACACCATCCGCGACCGGGCGGGGGTGGCTCCGCTGGCCGCCTCGATCGACACGCAGACCGAGGTGCTGCTGGCGGTGCTCAACGAGCGCCGGCTGGAGCTGTTCTACGAGGGCCACCGCTTCTTCGACCTGAAGCGGTTCATGGACATTCCGTCCGTGGCCACGTACATGAGCACGCTCGGCCTGACCGGTCCCAAGCTGCTGTTCCCCATTCCGCAGCGTGAGATCGACGCCAACTCGGCGCTGGACCAGAACCCCGGGTACTGAACCGGGGATCGGGACGGTTCTGGTGAAGTGACGGCAGCGGCGCCCCCGGATCCCGGGGGCGCCGCTTCGTTGTTGGGGAGCGAAAGTGCGTAAGTGCGGGAGTGCGTGAGTGCGGGAGTGCGGGAGTGCGGGGGAGCCGCAGGATCTCGACTCGGCGAACGGGATCGAACTGCGTCCGCGGGGTGCCCCTCCCCCGGCCCCTCCCCGTTCGTTCCTCACGGAGAGGGGAGAACTTCGGTAGCGTTACGACAAGCATCGACTGCGCCCGCAGGCGCCCCCTCCCCCCGGCCCCCCCTCCCCCGCTGCGCGGGAGAGGGGGAGAACTCGATCCCGCTACGACAAGGTGCGTCGCACCTCCCTCCCCCACGCAGTTTGTGGGGGAGCGCCGGGGAGGGCGGCGCCCACCATCTCGCGCCCACATCCGACGCAACGCCCTGCACCCCCGTGCGTCGTGTATCCCCTCTCCCGCGCTGTTTGCGGGAGAGGGCAGGCGAGGAACGAGCCGGGTGAGGGCCCCGCGGCCGCCGGCGATGTATGTTGTGCGCGATGCGGATTGTCTCCTCTCTTTCATCCTCCATCGATCCACCCATGAACGACGGCGTGGGACACGAGGTGCTGCTGGGGCTGGGCGCCAACGAGGGCGATCCCGTGGCGCAGCTTTCGGCGGCGGTGCAGGCGCTGTCGCGGGTGGTGCGGATCGGCGGCGTGTCGTCGCTGTACTGCTCGGAGCCCGTGGGTTTCGCGGACCAGCCGGACTTCTACAACCTCGTCGTCCATGGATGGACGGGGGTGGAACCGATGGAGCTGCTGGCCGCGGCGCAGGAGGTGGAAGAGGCGCTGGGGCGGCGGCGGAGCTTTGCCAACGCGCCGCGGACCATCGACGTCGACCTGCTGTCGTACGGCGACCGGGTGATGCGGACGGAGGAGCTCACCTTGCCGCATCCGCGGCTGCACCTGCGCGGGTTCGTGCTGCATCCGCTGGCCGAGGTGGCGCCGGGGTGGAGGCATCCCGTACTTCTGCGCACGGCGCGGGAGTTGCTTTCGGAGGCGGGCGCGCTGGAGCGCGTGGAGCGGGTGGGTCCGCTCGCCTGGTCCGGGGCACCGCTTGCCCCCGCGCGCCCACCCGGCTAAGCTCTCCACCGGGCGGAACGCGCGTTCCCTTTCGCGACGCAGTATGCCCCGCCCCGAAGACTTTACCGTCGGCGTAGAGGAAGAGTACCAGCTCGTCGACGCGCGCACGGGCGAGCTGCGCAGCCGCGCCCGCTACGTGATCGCCGGCGACTGGGCCGACGAGCTGAAGCCGGAGATGCAGGAGCACACGGTCGAGGTCGAAACCGGCGTGTGCGAGGGTACTGACTGCGTGCGGGACGACCTGGCCCGGCTGCGCTTTACGGCGGCCGTGGCGGCGGAGGCGCAGGGGCTGCGCATCGTGGCGGCGGGGACGCACCCGTTCAGCCCGGCGGAGGGGCACGTGTTCAACCCCGCGCCCGTCTACCAGGAGCTGCGCGAGGAGTACCGGCGGCTGGCGGAGTCGCAGGCCATCTTCGGCATGCACGTGCACGTGGGCGTGCCGAAAGGGGTGGACCGCGCGCGGCTGTCGAACTGTGTTCGGCTGTACCTGCCGCTGCTGCTGGCGCTCTCGGCCGCGTCGCCATACTTCGCGGGGCAGGATACGGGGCACGCGTCGTATCGCTCCGTGCTCTGGCGCCGCTGGCCGCGTACGGGCGCCCCGCCGCGCTTCGCGGACGACGCCGAGTACGCGGCACTGGTCAGGTGGCTGGTGGATTCGGAGCGCATCGACGCGCCGGGGCGGCTGTACTGGGAGATGCGCCCGCACCACATCTACCCCACGATGGAGGCGCGCATCGCCGACTGCACGCCGCGGCTGGAGGATGCGGTGGCCATCACGGCGCTGCTGCGGGCGATCGTCGCCGGCGCGGCGGAGGGGCTGCTGCGCGACTCGCCGCTCCCCGACTCGTTCGTGCAGACGCTGCTGAGCGACAACGGGTGGCGGGCCAGCCGCTACGGCGCGCAGGCGGTGTTCGCCGACGTGGAGAGCGCGGAGCCGCGGACGATCAGCGCGGCGGCGTGGGTGGAGCGGCTGGCCGAGCGGCTGCACGGCGTGGCCGCGGCGCTGGGCGACGCGGAGGAGCTGGCGGCGCTGCCGCGGCTGCTGGCGCGCGGGTGCGCGGCGGACGACATTCGCCGGCGCGCGGAGGAGATGGACGGCGACCTGGGGCGGGTGGCCCTGTGGCTGGCGGACGAGACGGTGGTAGGCGCGGGGATGGACCGCCGCGCGCGGCAACGATTACAGGAACCGGTATGAGCACGCCCCACAGAGTCAAGGTTTCGCTTCCCGAAGGAAACTCGCGCAGCTACGAGGTGCTGGTAGGCGCGGGGCTGTTCGCCAACCTCGCCTCCATCCTGTCGCGCTTCTGTCCCGCGCACCGCTACGCCGTGGTCACCGACGACCGCGTGGCGGAGCTGTACGCCGTCCGCCTGTCGCGCATGCTGCACGGGGCCGGCTACCGGACGGACGTCTTCGCCTTTACCCACGGCGAAGAGCAGAAGAGCCGCGAAACGTGGGCGCTGGTGAGCGACGCCATGCTCGAGGCCGGCTGCGGGCGCGACACCGCCCTGGTGGCCTTCGGCGGCGGCGTCCCCGGCGACCTGGGCGGCTTCGTGGCGGCCACCTACATGCGCGGCCTGCCGTTCGTGCAGGTGCCCACCTCGCTGCTGGCGATGATCGACGCCTCCGTCGGCGGCAAGACGGGGGTGGATACGCCCGCGGGAAAGAACCTGGTGGGCGCCTTTCACCAGCCGCACTGCGTGGTGATCGATCCCGAGCTGCTGCAGACCCTTCCCGACGCGCACCTGCGCGCCGGCCTGGCCGAAGCCGTAAAGCACGGCGCCATCGCCGACGCGGAGTACCTGCGGTGGATCGAGGAAAGCGCCGATTCGCTGCTCGCCGGCGATCCGCAGGCCCTGGCGCGCCTCATCGTCCGCTCGGTGGAGATCAAGGCCGAGATCGTGGCGCGCGACGAGAAGGAGAGCGGGCCGCGCAAGCTGCTCAACTTCGGCCACACCATCGCCCACGCGGTGGAGGCGGTGAGCGGCTACGCCATGCTGCACGGCGAGGCCGTGGCGGTGGGGATGGTGGAGGAGGCGCGCATCGGCGAGCGCTCGGGCGTGACGGTGACCGGCACCGCGGCGCGGCTGCGCAAGCTGCTGACCCGGCTGGGCCTTCCCACGTCGCTCCCCATCGGCTACGCGGCGGACGAGATCGTCGGCTGGACGCGCACGGACAAGAAGGCGCGCAATGGCCGCGTGGAGTACGCGCTGATCCAGGACATCGGCACGCCGCTGATGGGCAAGGAAGGCCGCTGGGGGCATGCCGTGGCGGACGAGACGGTGGCGGAGGTGCTGGCGGGGGCGGGGCGGTGACGGTGACGGGGTGACAAGGTGAACGGGTGAACGGGTGAACGGGTGAGGCGGAGCACTCGCGACCCGCGGGGGCCCTCTCCCCCGACCGGCCTTTCGCTCGTTCCTCGCGACGGCGGTCGACCCCTCGCCCAACCCCAGGACCCAACCCCGGAGGAGGGGTGGCGTTTCCTCACCAATAG
>DASTVC010000754.1:0-6983 GCA_035759295.1 Longimicrobium sp.
CACCCTTCGCCCTGTACTGCGTGAGCATCACCGAGAACTCCTGCGGGACGAGCTGGACCTCGACGCCGATCTTCTTCAGATCGGACTGGACCTTTTGCGCCACCGACTCGTAGGTGATCCCCGCCGGCGAGGCGCCAGTGCCGTACTTGAGCGGGTACTTGAAGCCATTCGGGAAGCCCGCTTTGGCCAGGAGCTCCTTGGCGAGGTTCACATCGAACTTGGGGTTCAGCTTGTCGGCATCGGCCTGGGTCTCGAGGCCCAGCACGCCGATCGGGTAGACGGCGGGGCCGATGACCGCGCGGTTGTTGGTGAGCTTGATGATGCCGGCACGATCCACGGCGTGGCGGAGGGCCTGGCGGACCTCCTTCTTGGCCAGCGCCGGGTGGAGCGCCGGGTCCACGGTCACCCCCATGTACATGTTGTCGAGCGACTGGCCGACCAGGATCTTGACGTTCTTGTTGCTCTTCATCGCGGCGGTGAGGTCCGGCGTGACGTTGAGCGCCACGTCGACGTCGCCGTTCTCGACCTGGAGCTTCTGGGTGGCGGGCGACGGCACGTCACGCGCCTCGATCTTCGCGATCTTGGCCGGGCCCTTCCAGTAGTTCGGGTTTCGCTCCATGGTGACGACGTTGTTCCTCTGCCAGCCCTTCAGGATGAACGGCCCACCGCCGGCCGAGTTCTGGTTCAGCCACTCCTCGGCCTTGTCGTCCTTGTCGGCGGTCGCCGAGTCGGTCGCCCCATGCTCCTTGGCGAGCTTCGAGTCCATGATCGCCGCGTTCGGACCGGACAGCACCGAGAACCAGTCGGCGAAGGACTCGTTGAGCACGGTCTTCACCGTCACCGGGTCGATGACGATGACCTCCTTCAAGGGGTCCATCATCCAGCCCGGATTGCCCTTGAGGTTCTTGAGCCGCGTCAGGCTGAACTTCACGTCCTCGGCCGTGAACGGGTTCCCGCTGGCGAACTTCACGTTCGGCCGGAGCTTGAACGTGTACTCCTTGCCGTCCGGCGAGACCTTCCACTCGGTCGCCAGCACGGGCACGAAGGTATGCGCGGCGGGGTGGCGTACCTGAACCAGGACGTCTCGGCAATCGGCACCCAGTTCGGCGGCGGCGGTTCGCCGTCGCTGCGCGAGACGCTGCGCGACGTGGCGCGCGTGGTGCCCGATCCGGGCGGGGAGGGGAGCGTGTACGCGGCGTGGCGCAAGGCGCAGGCGGTGGCGGCGGACTCGCTGGAGCCGGAGATGGGGAACCCCGGCGGCGGGTCGGACTTCGCCGGCTTCTACAACCACCTGGGCATTCCGCACCTGGACTGGGGCTTCGGCGGCCTGTACGGCGTGTACCACTCGCAGTACGACAACTTCGCCTGGATGAGCCGCTTCGGCGATCCGGGCTTCGTGCGGCACGCCACCTCGGCCAGCGTGGGCGCCGCGCTCATGCTGCGCCTGGCCAACGCCGACGTGCTGCCGTACGACTACGTGGAGTTCGCGCGCACCATGCGGGGCTACCTTCCCGCCATGGCCACGGCCGCCACCGCCCACGGCTGGGACGTGTCGATGACGCCGCTGGAAGAGGCGATCGGGCGGATGGAGACGGCCGCGGCGGCGTTCCAGCAGGCGCGCGACGCGCGGCTGGCTTCCGGCGCGCCCGCGGCCGGCGTGCTGGCGCGCACCAACGCCGCGCTCATGCGGGTGGAGCGCGCGCTCACCCGCCCCGAGGGGCTGCGCACGCGCCCCTGGTTCCGCGGCCTGATCTACGCCGCGGATGAGAACAACGGCTACAGCGACATGATCTTTCCCACCGTCAGCGAGGCCATCCGCGCCGAGGACCGCCCGCTGACGGAGCGCGAGATCGCCGACCTGGCCGCCCGCTTCGATGCCGCCGCCGCCGCGCTGGACCAGGCGCTCCAGGCCCTCGGCGGGTCCTGAAAACGTCGTCCCGTACGAACAAGCGCAGCGGTAAAACCCAGCGGACGGTGTCATTCTGAGGGAGGCGCGCACTCCGTCCTGTCCGGTTGCACCATCGCCTGGCCCTGACGCGTGAAGACGGTTCGGGGCAGCGCCTTCCTCAGAATGACAGCGATCTTCCGGACGCAGTCGTTTGCCAGATATCGCTGTCATATCCAACGAAAAGCGGCGGTGCGCGTGGTGCGCACCGCCGCTTTTCGGATTCGGTGGATCAGGATCGATCCGCCGCGACGTCAGTTGTCGTCGTCCAGCGCCTCGAAGGCGGACTGGTTGGCGGTGAAGAAGCGGATGTTGTCCTTCAGTGCGCCAGGGGCCATGTCGTTGAGCGCCTGCTCGCCGCCCATCTGCACCATCGCGAAGCCGAACATGGTCTGCATGGTGGCGAACAGGAACGTCACGTAGTCGCGGCTCGACATCCCCGCGCCGTTGATGGCGTTCTTGATGCGCGGCTCGCTGTCGAACGCCGCGGCGATCTCGCTCAGGTTCACGTCCTCGGGATCGTCCATGTTCAGGCGGTCCTCGAGGTCGATGTCCTCGTCCTCCAGCGCCTTGAGGGCGTTGGTGGCGCGGACGAACTTGTCGAGGTTCTCGCGGGTCAGGCGGTAGTTCTGGAGGGCCGGGTCGCGGAACATCTGCGTGATGGCCTCCATGCCCTGGCCCGGCTGCGCCGCCGCCGAAGACACGTCGGCCGTCACGGCGGCCAGGGACAGGCCGGCCAGGGCCAGCACACGGGCGAACACGCGCGGCATGCGCGCGGCAAGGACGTTGGTCATGGGAAAGCGCTCCTGCGGAGGTGTCGGGAATGGGGGCCTGCGGATTGGGCGGGCACGATAAACGTAATCCCGAAACGCCTCCGCGGCTACTGGCGATGGCTGATACGCGGCGGCGGGGCGGAGAGTTTCATCCACCATGCCCGCATGGGCTTGGGATGATGCGGCACCCGGCTTCGAAGGGAGAGTGCCTCGCCTTCAGGCGTCTTGTCGAGGAGGACGGTCAGCCCGCGGCGGCGATCAGCGGCAGGCGCAGGGTAAAGGCGCTGCCGCGGCCGGGCGCGCTGTCCACCACCACGTCGCCGCCCAGCAGCCGCGCCAGGTTGCGCGTTACGCTCAGCCCCAGCCCGGTGCCGCCCACGCGCCGGGTGGGCGCCTGCTCCACCTGGCTGAACGCGTCCCAGATGCGCTCCAGGTTCTCCGGCGCGATGCCGATCCCCGTATCGCGCACCTGCAGCACCGCGTGCCCGTCGTGCGCCGCCAGCGAGACCGACACCTCGCCGTCGTCGGTGAACTTGACGGCGTTGGAGAGCAGGTTCAGCACGATCTGGTGCACCTTGCCGCCGTCCGTCTCCACCGGCACCGGGTGCGCGGGGACGTCCACGCGAAAGTCCAGCCCCTTTTCACGCGCCAGCGGCTCCAGCAGCGCCGCGGCCTCGCGGGTAAGCCCGCTAAGGTCCAGCGCCTCGCGGTGGATCTCCTCGCGCCCCGCCTCCAGCCGCGAAAAGAGCAGCACCTCCTCGATCAGCCGCAGCAGGTGCTTGGAGCCGATGCGGATGCGCGACAGCTGCTCGCGCTGCGCATCGTTCAGATCCCCCGACACCCCCACGTCCAGCAGGTCCGCGTAGCCGATGATGGCGTTGAGCGGGGTGCGCAGCTCGTGGCTCATCACCGCCAGGAACTCGCCCTTGGCGGCGTTGGCGTGAATGGCCTCTGCGTACAGCCGCGCGTTGTCCACCGCCAGCGCCACGCGGCCGCCCAGCTCCTCCAGCCGCGCCGCGTCGTCCGGCGTGTAGCGCGGCAGCCCGTCGCCCGCGGCGGCGGTCAGCGCGCCCACCACCTGCCCCCGCGCGAACAGCGGCACGCAGACGTACGAGCGCACGCCCGCCTCGTGCAGTGGCCCCGCGAGCTCGCCCTGCGCCGCGGAGGTGTCGTGCACCAGCACCGTGCGGCCGGTGCGCGCGGCCTGGAAGGGCGCGGAAGCCGGCCGGTCCGTGGCGAAGGCGGCGTCGAAGGCGGCGGCGCGCGCCGGCTGCTCCGCCTCGCGGCACCGCGCCAGCGCCACGCGCCGCAGCCCGTCGGCATCCACCAGGTCCACCGCTCACCAGTCCGCCAGCGCGTCCACCACGTGCTGCGCCACGCCGGGGAGGGTGGAGGCGATGTCCATGGACGAGGCGAGGGCGGCCCCGGCGTCGGCGAACAGCCCCTGCCACGCCTCCCCGCGCCGTCGGTCGGTAACGTCGGTGTGCATCCCCACCCACTCACGCACGCCGCCCTCGCCGTCCACCAGGGGGATGGCGGAGACGGTGACGTTGCGGTACTCGCCGTCGCGGCGGCGCAGGCGGTAGTCGGCCTTGAAGTGCGTGCGCGCCTGGACGGCGCGCGACCATTCGGCACGGACGCGTCCCTGGTCCTCGGGATGTACGCACGCCAGCGCGCCCCATCCCAGCGAGCTGTCCGCCGCCTGCCCCGTGAACGCCGTCCACGCGGGCTGCTCCGTGACGAACTCGCCCTCCGGCGACGCCGTCCAGACAATGGCGCTGGTGGCGGCGACCAGCGAGCGGAAGCGCTCCTCGCTCTCGCGCACCGCCGCCTCCACCTCGCGCGCGCGCAGGAGGGCGTTCACCGTGGCCACCAGCTCGCGCGGCTCCACCGGCTGCGTAAGGTAGCCGTCGGCGCCCAGGTCCAGCCCCTGCACCCGGTGCTCGGGGGTGCGGTAGGCGGCGGAGAGGTACAGGACGGGAATTGTAGAAGTCTCCGGCGCCGTCTTGATGCGCCGGCACACCTCGAACCCGTCCAGGTCGGGGAGGTTCACGTCCAGCAGCACCAGGTCCGGCTCTTCGCTGCGCACCAGGCGGAGCGCCTCCTCGCCCGTGGCGGCGTCCACCACCTCGAAGCCCGCCTGCCGCAGCACGCGGCTGGTGGCGTAGCGGCCGGCCTCGTAGTCGTCCACGTTCAGCACCAGCGCGTGGCGTCGCACGGGGGCGGCGGCGCGCGGTTCCGTCTCCGTCATCCCGCCCCCTCCTCTCCCTCGCCGCCCGCCTCGGGCTCGTGGTACTCGCGCGGCAGCTCCAGCGTGAACACGGAGCCCTGCCCCGGCTCGCTCTCCACCCCCAGCGTTCCCCCCAGCAGCTCCGCCAGCTTGCGCGAGAGCGGCAGCCCCAGCCCGGTGCCCCGGCGGCGGCGCTGAACGGTGCCGTCCACCTGGGCAAAGTCTTCGAAGATGCGCGCCTGGTCCTCCGCCGCGATCCCCACCCCCGTGTCGGCGACGGTGAAGATGATGCGGTCGCCCTCCGCCACGCGAGCATGGACGCGCACCTCGCCGGCCTCGGTGAACTTGAGGGCGTTGGACACCAGGTTGCGCAGGATCTGGGCGACCTTGGGCTCGTCCGTCAGCAGCGGCGGCACCCCGGACGCGTCGTCGAACCACAGCTGCGTGCTCTCCCCGACGAGCAAGGGGCGCAGGGTGGCGCGCAGGGCGTTGAACAGCTCCGCCACGGTGAAGGGCGTGGGACGCACGGCCGCCTTCCCCGCCTCCACCCGCGCCGTGTCCAGCAGGTCGTCCACCAGCGCCAGCAGGTCCTGCGCGCTGCGGCGGATGAAGGTCACCTGCTTTTCCTGCTCCGCCTCCAGCGGCCCGTCCACGTGGTTCAGCAGCAGGCCGCTGAGGGCGAGGATGCTGTCCAGCGGCGTGCGGAACTCGTGCCCCATGTACGACATGAACTGCGCGCGCAGCTTGTTGGCGCGGCGCAGCTGCTCCATCCGCTCGTCCAGCTCGGCGTAGAGGGCGACGACGCCGCGGTTGGTGTCTTCCAGCTCCTGGTTCAGCCGGGAAAGGTCCTCCTGCCGCGCGCGCACCTCGGTGAGCGCCGCCACCAGCTCCGCGTTCTGCCGCTGCAGCTCCTGCACGGGGTCCGCCGGCCGCAGCCCCGCCAGCTCGGCCACCAGCCGCTCCCGCGCCGCCGCGTCGACGGAGGCGCCGCGGGGCAGCCGCTTGGCCAGCTCCACCGTGGTTCCCTCCCCCGCCGCCGTGCGCACGTCGAAGCGGTCCATCAGCCGCCGCGTGCCGACGAGCCCCATCCCCATCCCCGTGCGCGACACGTAGCGCCCGTCCAGCACCTCGCCGATGTGGGGGATGCCGGGCCCGGAGTCCGAGACGCGCGCGACGAGAAGCTGCTCCCCCGGCGCGCCGCGGACGTCGAACTCGATGCGGCCGTCGCGCGCGTAGCGGACGGCGTTGCGCGCCACCTCGCTCACCGCGGTGGCAAATCGCACCTGGTCCTGCCCGTCCAGCCCCAGCCGCACCGCCACCTCGCGCGCGCGCTGGCGCGCGGAGACCACGTCCGCGTCCGCGCGCAGCTCCATCGCGCAGAGCGGGGCGGGTTCCGCCGCGGTCACCACGCACCCACCTCCCGCGCCACCACGACCGTCGCGTCGTCGTTGCCGCGGCAGAAGTCGCGGTAGAGCACGGCGGCGATCACGGCCGGGTCGCGGCGGGCCAGGCCGGGATAGGCGTCCAGGCTCCACCGGCCACTGATGCCGTCGGAGTGCATCACCAGCACCCAGGGGTCGGGAAGGGCGGTCTCGAACGCCTGCACCTTGCGCATCTCGCTCCCCACGATCCCCGCGTGCGTCACCAGCGTGCGACTCTGCCCCGGCGTCCACAGCGTCGCGGAGACGTTCCCCACGCCGGCGTAGCGCACCACCCCGGCGTCCAGGTCGATCTCGCCGACGGAGACGGCGGCGCCGCGGGTGGAGCGCAGCGCGGCGTGCATCCGCTCCAGCAGCCGCTCCGGCGCTTCCGCCGCGTGCTCGTCGAACGCCCGTGTGGCCCCCTGCGCCGCCACCGCCGCGTCGGGCCCGTGGCCAAGCCCGTCGGCGCACACCAGCACGCAGCGCCGGCCCTGGTGGGCCACCGACCAGTGGTCGCCGCAGACGGTCTGCCCCGGCTTGGCGACGCTCACGCCGCCGATGGAGATGGCCGTGTCCGGCGGCCCGGGCGCGCCCCCCCACACGCGGGCAAGCAG
>DASTVC010000755.1:0-14695 GCA_035759295.1 Longimicrobium sp.
GCACCCGCTCGCCCACCAGCGTGTTCCCCGAGCGGCGCAGCGCCTGGTCCGCCTGGTTGGACACGAACTCGCTGCGGCCCCACTCGCGGTTGAGCAGGTTGGCGAAGTTCAGCACGTCGATGGTGATCTGCGCGCCCTGCCCGCGAAGGGTGGGCAGCGTCTGCGCCAGGCGCACGTCGAAGCGGTTGCTCCAGGGCGTGCGGCAGGCGTTGCGCTCGATCACCTCGCCGCGGGCCTCACGCAGGCACTCCACCGACTCGATGAAGGCGTTGAGGTTGGCCCACGAGGCCTCGGGCGTGAACGGGTTGGTGGCGCTCACCGGCTCGAACCGCGCCTCGGCCGCCGTGGCCGGAACGTAGATCAGGTCGTTGCCGTCCTGCGAGTCGCCGTTCACGTCACCCAGGTAGGTGTAGCTGTACGGCTGGCCGCTCTGGCCCACGTAGATGAGCGACACGTCCGTCGCCGCCCCGCGCAGCACGTCGAACTTGAACTGGCGGGTAAAGCTGCCCACGATGCGGTGCGGGATGTCGTTGTTGCTGACCCGCCGATCGGGGTCGTTGGGGTTCTGGTCGATGGGGTTGAAGCGGAAGTTGCTCCGCGCCGTGCTCGACGTAAGGCTGTTCACGTCCTCGGAACGGCTGTACGTGTAGGCGATCATCCCCTCCCACCCGTTCAGGAACGGGCGCTGCAGCTGCGCCGTAAGGCTGTAGCTGAAGTTCTTGTCCGTGTTGAACACGTCGTACACGTTGCCGAAGCCCTGCGCGGTCAGGCGCGTGAACGCCTGGCGCCCCTCGACCGTCGTCTGCCCCGAGGTCACGGGGATCAGGGTAAGGTCGCGGTAGGTGGGGTCGTTGCGGGCGCCGGTGTACAGGCCCTCCAGCGTGCCCACCAGGCCGAACGGCAGCTGGTGGTCGACCGCCAGCGAGTACCGCACCACCTGCGGCATCTTGAAGTCGGGGTCGACCGTGTTGATCTCGTTGGCCAGCGCGGTGGCCGTCTGCGGCACGCCCGCCGAGTTCACGCAGTAGCGGGGCTGGTTGTTGGGGTCGGCCACGAACGCCGGCGCGCGGTTGGTGGAGTTGGCCGCCGTGCCCGTGCAGGTGAAGCGCGTGTAGTCCAGCCCCGTGTTGCCGTAGGCGTTGCTGATCCACACGTACGGAGTGCGGCCCGCGAACAGGCCCACGCCGCCGCGCACCTGCGTGGTCTGGTTGCCGGTCACGTCCCAGTTGAACCCGATGCGCGGGTTCACCGACATGTTGCTCTCGGGGATCTCGTCCGTGCGCCGGTTGAACTCGCCCAGGCCGGCCGTCGTGTACGCCGTCTGGAACGACGTCTCGAAGCGCTCGTTGCGCCCGGGGTTGTCGGGGAAGCGCGTCACGTCGAAGCGGATGCCCGGCGTAAGCGTGAAGCGCGAGCTGAGCGACATGCGGTCCTGCGCGTAGAACGACAGCGACTGCACCGCGAACTCGGCGCGCTCCTTGGCCCCGGTCACCGTGTCGTTGAAGAACGTGTACGAGTACTGGGTGGGCGTGCCCGCGGCCAGTGCCTGCAGGTTGCTGAACCGGTACAGGCCGTAGATGTTCTGCGCGAACAGGTTGCTGAAGTCGAAGAACTGGTTGGTGGTACCCACGGTAAGGTTGTGGATGCCACGCGACAGGCTCAGGTCGTTGGTGATCTCCAGAACGTTCTGGTCAAGCGCGTTGGCCACCGACGAGTTCTCCGACCCCGCCAGGATGCGGCACGAGGTGCCGGCGCACGAGCCCGCGGGAAGGTCGATCTCCAGGCGCGGGAACACGTTCGACGGAATGTCGCGGCTGTCGCGGATGGTGGTGTACCCCACCCGGAACTCGTTGAACACCTGGTTGCCCAGGGTGGTGTTAAGCTGCGCCACGCTGGCGTTGGTGGTGCTGTTGAACTGGTAGCCGCCGAACGACAGGGGGAACGCGCCGTCGCTGCGCGAGAAGTTGTCGTCCCAGGCGTCCACGTAGTTGTGGCGCACCGTAAGGCGGTTGTTGGCGCCCAGGTTGAAGTCCAGGCGGGCGAACAGGTTGTCGCTCTGGCGCTTCAGCGGCACCTCGCCAATGCTCCCGGCGTCGTAGCCGTACACCGACTGCAGGATGCTGCGGGCCGAGTCCACGCGCGCGCCGTTGATGGTGGCGCCGCCCGTGGGCTGCAGGTCGGCGCCGATGAACACGCCGCCCGGCGCCTCGCGGCGCGACATCTCGCCCGCCACGAAGAAGAACGCCCGGTCACGCAGCACGGGGCCGCCCAGCGAAAAGGCCAGCTCGTTCTGCGTGAAATCGGCGATGTCGGTGCTGCGGACCGTGTTGCCGCCCTGGTCGAACTGGTAGTTGCCCACCAGGTTCTCGTTGCGGCCAAAGAAGGCGAACGAGCCCTCGAAGTCGTTGCTCCCGGAGCGCGTCACCGCGTTGATGCCGGCGCCGGTAAAGCCGCCCTGGCGCACGTCGAACGGGGCCAGCACCACCTGGAACTCCTGGATGGCCTCGAGCGTGATGGGCTTGGTGCCCGCCTGGCCGCCCGGGGTGCCGCTGCTGGCAAGGCCGAACAGGTCGTTGTTGGCCGCGCCGTCGATCTGGATGCTGTTGAAGCGGAAGTTGCGCCCGCCGCCGCTGGTGCCGGCGCCCTGGGTGCTGATCTGCGGCACCAGGCGCGTGAAGTCGGTGAAGTCGCGGCTGATGGTGGGCAGGCGGCTGATGGACGAGTCGCTGATGACCATGGCCGTGCCGGTGCGCCCGGGCGAGATGACCGCGCCCTCGTCCTCGGCCGTCACGGCGATCGCCTCCAGCAGCACGGCCTGGGGCGCGAGGGTAAAGTCCACCGACTCCGTCTGGCTGAGCGCCAGGGTCAGGCCGGCGCGCGACTGCGTGGCCATGCCCACGCGCGAGACCTGCACGCGATAGGGCCCGCCGGGCTGCAGGCCCTGCAGCAGAAAGCGCCCGTCGCCGCGCGTCACGGCGCGGTACTCCGCCCCGGTGCGCGTGTTGGTGGCCACTACGGCCGCCCCGTCGATGGGCTCACCCTGCTCGTTGGTGACCCGGCCGGTGACTGCCGATGTGGTCACGCCCTGCGCCGCGGCCGGGGCTGTCCAGCCCAGCAACGCAAGGAGCGCCCACAGCAGCGCAGCCGCCGCGTGCGAACGTCGAATCATCAAGTTTCCTCGGGGGAGTTGGAGGTTTGCCGCTCCGGACAGCCTCGTCCGGCGCGTAACGGTAGCACGGCCGGGTTGCACGAGACAGGCATCAATGTAACAACTTCGAACCGAGCGTCAACGGAGTCGCGCTTTCGAACGAGTGCTCGAAAAAACAGGGCTGCGTGGGGTGTGCGCAAAGTCCCGAGGCGGCGCGCACCCAACCACCCCTGCAGTACCTGCTTCCCCGCGCCGTATCAGCCACACCATGCCGCTCATGCTCCGCGCAAAACCCTCTGCACCTCCCGGCCTGGCTTTCATCATCCGTCACCGCCCCCCTGCCCTGCGAAGCCGAGCCTGTCGAAGCGGGATCGAATTCTCCCCTTTCTCCCGCGCAGCGGGGGAGAGGGGCCGGGGGAGAGGGGGCTCCATCGGGCGCCAGTTCGATTTGTTTCGTCGAGCCGCGAGCCTGGCGGCAGCTCTCCCCACTCCGCGAGGAACGAGCGCGCAGGGCCGCAAGAGGGCCCCCGCCACCGCGCCCCGAACCCGCCGGATCGCCCCGCATCCCCCAAAGACGCGCATCAGGTGGTCCGATCCTCCTGCTCCACCGCGCCAGGGTGAGATGGTGCCCTCCCCCAAAAAACGCGGATGGCCCTCTACCGCGCCCCTTCCATCTCCCCGTTCCCGATACCTTCACAGAAGTGTGTGCCGCGAACGAGGCCGTCCCCCACCCCGACACCGTTGACGCGCAATCGAATTCTCCCCTCTCCGTGAGGAACGAACGGGGAGGGGCCGGGGGAGGGGCACCCCGCGGACGCAGTTCGATGCATGTCGAAGCACCTCGCCCTTGAAACAAAACCGGCCCCCGGCTGCCGAGCCGGAGGCCGATCCCCTTGTCACCCCGTCACCTTGTCACCCCGTCACCATCACCGCCCGTCGGTAATGTACCGCAGCGCGTCGTAGCGGGTGATGATGCCGGCCAGGCGCCCGCCACGGCGCACCAGCACCGCCGGGTTCTGGCGCGAGAGCAGGCGGGTGAGTCCGGGCATGTCCACGTGCGCGTCCACCACCGGCAGCGGCGGCTCCATCACGTGCTGTACGGACTGATCGAGCACCTTCGTGTCCTCGATCACCCGCGCCATCAGCGCGCTCTCGGACAGGTGCCCCACGCAGTCGCCCTCCACGATCACCGGCAGCTGGCTCACGTTGTGAGTGGTGATCAGCCCCAGCGCCTGCCGCACCGGCGTCTCCGGCCGCACCGACACCAGCTCCTTGGGCGCGCCCTGCTCCTTCCCCGCCAGCGCGTCGCCGGCGGAGATGCGCGCCGGGTCCAGCAGCTGGTTCTCCTGCATCCACTCGTCGCTGAACACCTTCGACAGGTAGCGCTCCCCCGTGTCGCACAGGATGAAGACCACGCAGGCGTCGGGATCGTCCACCTCGCGCGCGATCTCCAGCGCCACGTGCGCGATCAATCCGGTCGATCCGCCCACGAACAGACCCTCCTCGCGCGTCAGGCGGCGCGCCAGCCCCATCGACGTGCGGTCGTCCACCGTGCGCCACTCGTCCACCACCGACATGTCCAGCGTTCCCGGGATCTTGTCCTGGCCGATCCCCTCCACCTTGTACGGGGCGGACTCCGGCTTCACCCCCGTCCGCGAGTACTCCGCCAGGATGCTCCCCTGCGGGTCGCCGCCGATGATGCGGACGCCGGGGTTCTGCTCCTTGAGGTAGCGGCCCACGCCCGTGATGGTGCCGCCCGTCCCCGCCGCGGAGACGAAGTGGGTGATGCGTCCTTCCGTCTGCTCCCACAGCTCCGGACCCGTCGTCCGGTAGTGGGCCAGCGGGTTGGCCTGGTTGTAGAACTGGTTGGCCAGAATGGCGTTGGGCGTGTCGTGGGCGATCTGCTTGGCCCGCATCACGTAGTTGTCGGGATGGTCCGGCGCCACCGCGCTGGGGGTGACGATGACCTCCGCCCCGAACGCCTTGAGCAGGCGCACCTTCTCCTGGCTCATCTTGTCGGGGATGGTGAAGATGCAGCGGTACCCCTTGATGGCCGCGGCCAGGGCAAGGCCCAGCCCCGTGTTGCCGCTGGTGCCTTCCACCACCGTGCCGCCCGGGCGCAGCGAGCCGTCCGCCTCCGCCGCCTCGATGATGGCGGGGCCGATGCGGTCCTTTACGCTGGCGCCGGGGTTGAAGAACTCGGCCTTGCCGTAGATGGGGGTGCGGATCCCCGCGTTCACGCGGTTCAGGCGGATGAGCGGCGTCCAGCCGATGGTGCCCAGCACGTTGTCGTACGGGCGCTGGTGGCGGGGCCGCGAAAAAGCGACGTCGAGCGCGGACTGCGTCATTGGGTCGGGGTCTCCTGCGCGGCCGACGGCTTTGCCGATGCGGCCGGGGTGGTGGTCTTTTCCGGGGGCGGCGACGACGATCCCGAGCTGCCGGGAACCACCGCCTCGTCCGCCCCGGCCGTGGACTTCGTCGAGTCGGCCGGGGTGATGTCGAACTCGACGGGGAGCAGCACCCACTTGCGCACCGGGGTGCCGTCCCGCTTGGCCGGCTCGAAGCGCAGCGCCCCCGTCCCCGCCAGCGCCGCGCTGTCGAAGGCCGCGTAGCCGCTGGGCGTCTCCACCCGCGCGCTGTCCACGGTTCCCTGCTCGGTGATCAGAATGCGCAGCACAGTCCGCCCCTCCACCCCCGCGTCCCACAGCTCCTCGGGATACTGGAACGAAGGCGGAGTAAGCGCCACGGGCTCGGTTTCAATCACGGGCTTGCGCTGGCAGGCGGCCGGAACGGCCAGGCACAGCGCCAGCGCGGCGAGGGTGCGCGTCGCGTTCATGGAATGGATGGAGGCAGGGATCGCCGGCTGCGATTTTCCTGCGCCGAATCTCGTTCCTCGCGCCTGGATTCGCAACCGGGCGAGTACGAATCTCGGTAAAATCGTCGTAATATAAGAGGGATGGGCGATCGACTGCGCCGACCGTGTGGGATGTAAGCCACCGCGCACCACCACCTGTCATTTCGAAGGAGGCGCCGCACGGAACCGTCTTCCACCCCGCGCCCTGGCGCCGACTGAGAAATCTACTCGAACCCGCTCCTGACTTTTCGTCGAGCCGCCGATTCGCGGATCCGCCGACGTCCCTTCAACAGGCGTGCTGAATGCGTTGACCGGGTAGATTCAGTGCGGAGCGACTTCAGGAAGTCAAACGGTGTTGGGGACGGTCTTGTGCGGCCGAATACGCGTCCGCAAGCGCGTCGCGGTGAACGGATCACGAGGCTCCGACAGTAGATTTCTCAGTCGGCGCCAGAGTCTGGAGTCAAGGACGGTTCCACGCGGCGCCTCCTTCGAAATGACAGGTCGCGGTAGGGGCATGGATGATCGCGGTGCGCCGCGGCTTTCGGCCGCCCCGTTCACCCGTTCACCCGTTCACCCGTTCACCCGTTCACCCGTTCACCCGTTCACCCGTTCACCCGTTCACCTTGTCACCCCTTCGCCGCTTTCTTCAGCTCCGCCAACAGATTCAGCGCCTGCAGCGGGGTCAGGCCGTCGACGTCCATCGCGCGGAGGCGCTCGACGACGGGGTGCGGGAGGCCGACTTCGAAGAGGCCCAGCTGCACGTCGGGCGGCGGCGCGGCGCGGCCCTGGGCGGCGGACTGCTCCTCCAGCTCGTGAAGCACCTGCCGCGCGCGCTCCACCACCGTCTCGGGCAGCCCCGCCAGGCGCGCCACCTCCACGCCGTATGAGCGGTCCGCGCCGCCCTCCACCAGGCGGCGGAGGAAGACGATGTCCTCGCCCACCTCGCGCACCGCCACGCTGAAGTTCACCACCCGCGGCAACCGCTCGGCCAGGCGCGTAAGCTCGTGGTAGTGCGTGGCGAAGATCGTCTTGGCGCCCACCACGTCGTGCAGGTGCTCCGTGGTCGCCGTGGCCACGGAAAGCCCGTCCCACGTCGACGTCCCGCGGCCGATCTCGTCCAGCAGCACCAGCGACTTGTGGGTGGCGGAGTGGAGGATGGCGGCCGTCTCGTTCATCTCCACCATGAAGGTGGACTGCCCGCGCACCAGGTTGTCCGACGCGCCCACGCGCGTGAAGATGCGGTCGGCGATCCCCACCCGCGCCGCCCGCGCGGGGACGAACGAGCCGATCTGGGCCAGCAGCTGGATCAATCCCACCTGGCGCAGGATGGTCGATTTACCGGCCATGTTGGGGCCGGTGAGGATCATCACCCGTGCGTCGCCGTCCAGCCGCACGTCGTTGGGGATGAAGTCCTCGCGCGGCATCATCGTCTCCACCACCGGATGCCGGCCGCCCCGGATCTCCAGCACGTTCTCGTGATCCACCTTCGGGCGCGAGAAGTCGCGGCGAACGGCCACCTCCGCCAGCGCGGCGAGGACGTCCAGCGAGGCCACGTTGTCCGCCACCGCCTGGATGCGCCGCACCTCGCGCGCGGCCGCCTCGCGCAACTCCGCGAACAGCCGCTGCTCCAGCGAGCCGATGCGCTCCTCCGCGCCCAGCACCTTCTCCTCCCACTCCTTGAGCTCCGCCGTGTAGTAGCGCTCGGCGTTGGCCAGCGTCTGCTTGCGGTGGTAGTGGGAGGGAACGCGCTCCGACTGGTTGCGCGTGACCTCAAGGTAGTACCCGAAGACGCGGTTGAAGCCCACCTTGAGCGTGTTGATCCCCGTCTGCTCGCGCTCCGTGGCCTGCAGGCGGGCGATGAAATCCACCGCGCCGTCGCGGATTCCCCGCAGCTCGTCCAGGTCCCGGTCGAACCCCGTGCGGATCACGCCACCGTCCGCCACGGAGACGGGCGCCTCGGGGTCGATGGCGCGGTCGATGGCCTCGCGCACGTCCTGCAGCGGGTCGATCCCCTCGCGGTGGATCCACAGCATCCCCCGCTCCGTGTCCCGCAGCGCGTCGATCAGCTTGGGAAGCCGGGAGAGGGAATTCGAAAGCGCCAGCATCTCCCGCGGCGTCGCCCGTCCCGCGCCGACTTTCACCGCCAGCCGCTCCAGGTCGCGCACGCCCCCCAGCGCGTCGCGGACGGCGCGGCGCATGGCGTCGCCTTCCACCAGTTCCGCCACCGCCTCCAGCCGCGCGTCGATGCGCACCGTATCCACCAGCGGGGAAAGGAGCCAGCGGCGCAGCAGGCGGCTCCCCATGGGCGTGCACGCCTCGTCCAGAACCCCCAGCAGCGTGCCGTCCGGTCCCGTGCCGCGCAGCGTCTCCACCAGCTCCAGGTTGCGGCGCGTCATCTCGTCCAGCGCCATGAAGCCGCCGGGGCGCTCCACGTGCGGCGGCCGCAGCCCCGCAAAGCCGGCCGGCTGCACCTCGCCCAGGTAGGAGACCAGCGCGCCGCACGCCGCCGCCAGCCAGCCGTCGCCGGACTCGAAGCCGTAGCCGGCCAGGTTGGCCACGCGAAAGTGGCGGCACAGCTCGTCGCCGGCGCCGCGCGGGTCGAACAGCCAGTCGCCGCGGTAGGTGCGCGTCAGCTCGTTGGTGCCGGGAATGGGAAAGAGCTCCCAGGTGCGCGGCAGCAGCAGCTCCGCGGGCTGCCAGATTCCCAGCACGTCCACCAGCTCGTCCCAGTGGACGGCACGGGCGGAAAGCTCCCCCGTGGTCAGGTCGGCGAGCGCCAGGCCCAGCATCCCCTCCCCCGCCGCGTCACCGGCGACGGCGGCCAGGTAGTTGTTGCGGCGGGCGTCCAGTAACGCGTCGCTGAACACGGCGCCCGGCGTCACCATCTCCGTCACCTCGCGCCGGACCAGGCCCTTGGCCAGCCCCGGGTCCTCCACCTGGTCGCAAATGGCCACCCGCTTGCCGAAGCCCACCAGACGGCGAAGGTAGTTCTCCAGCGCGTGCGCGGGGATGCCGGCCAGCGGGGCCTTGCTGCCGCCGTTGTTCCGCGAGGTGAGCGTCAGGTCCAGAAGCTTGCTTCCCTCGACCGCGTCTTCGTTGAACAGCTCGTAGAAGTCGCCCACGCGAAAGAAGACGAGCGCGTCCGGGTGGCGCGCTTTTACTTCGCGCCACTGCTGCATCAGCGGAGTGTCGTCCGACGCCATCGAGTGGGGGCTGGAAGAGCCTTGCGGGAGGGGCGCACGCGTGCGGCGGCGCCATGGGAACGTGCCGGTGAGGGCGGAAATGTACCGGCGTGGACTGTCCCCGGCAACGGGACCGATTGCGCCAGCTTGGGAACAGAGTGGACTGTCGGTGACCGGGGTGACAAGGTGAACGGGTGAACGGGTGACGAGCGACCTGGACGAGGACGACGGGAGGGGTGATCGTCGTCCCTTGGGCCACCACGGGTTGAAGCCCGCGGCTGGAAATGCCATAAGCCCGGTCTTTGCTCGTTCCTCGCAAAACCGGGCTTCACCTGCTCGGGTCAGCGAGGGCCGGCGCGCCCAGAAGGTTCGATGACGCACGACGAACGCCGGTAGCGCCGATTTATCCGTGCCGGGAGAACGCGCCACGCGCACCGGCCTCACCCTACCTCCCAACCCTCCAATCCGCGAAGGCGGATTTCGTGTGGTTGTTGCCCGCGAATTCATTCGCCTTTCCCCGCCCGGCGCCTCGACACCTCTCCCTCCATCACTCCGGCACCTGTTCACCCTCACACCCTCACACCCTCACACCCTCACACCCGTTCACCCTCACACCCGTTCACCCGTTCCCGCCTAAGTCGTTGATTTGACGGCCTACAGGCGTCCGCTTACATTCCCCGGTCTCCGGTAGCTGAGGAGTTTTGACAAGCCGATTGTCCAACGGGATTTGCACATATGGAACTTCGTGAATTCTTTACCGAGGACGCGATCAAGCTGGACCTTCAGGGCTCGAGCAAGGACGAGATCCTCAAGGAGCTGATCGGTCTTCTGGGGCTGGACGACAAGTCCCAGGGCATCCTGTTCAAGATGCTCAAGCGTCGTGAGAACCTGGGAAGCACGGGAATCGGCAAGGGGATCGCCATTCCGCACTGCCGCTCGCTGGTGGTGAACCGGCTGCGGGTGGCGTTCGGCCGCAAGGCCGACCCCATCGAGTACCGCGCCATCGACGACCAGCCGGTGCAGTACTTCTTTCTGATCGTGGCGCCGCCGCTGGAGGTGTCGAACCAGTACCTGCCGGTGCTGGGCAAGATCGCCGGGTTCGTGAAGGAGGCCGACGTCCCCGGGCGGCTGGCCAGCGTGCAGTCACCCAGGGAGTTCCTGGCGCTGCTGGAAGAAAAGGGCGCCTGAACGAACGGATAGACGAGAATGCATCCTCACCTTGAGACGCTGCTGGAGATCCAGGACCTCAAGACGCAGCGGCGCGAGCTGGAAGCCACGGGCGGCGACCGCGAGGTCCAGGAGTCGGTGTTCGGGCTCGGCATCGACAACGCGCTGGCGCAGATCGACGAGAAGGTCGCCGAGATGGAGGCCTCGCTCCCCGCGCCGGTGCGCGGCCGGCTGCAGCGCATGCAGGCCAAGCACCCCCGCGTGGTGGTGCCGGTCATCCGCGGCACCTGCTATGGCTGCTTCGTGCAGGTGCCCACCGCGCTGGCCTCCGACGCCGACCGCAACGAAGAGGTGCGCACCTGCCAGAGCTGCGGGCGGTTCCTGTACCTGATCGACTGACGGGACGGCGGTACGAAGGTACGAAAGTACGTTGGATACGAAGAGCCCTCCTCCGCGCCGCGGGGGAGGGTTCTTCGCGTAGGGCTTTTCCGAAGAGGCCAACCTCGTCGACCTCACAGCGCAAGACAGTCATCCTGAGAGGGTGTTGCTATACCATCCAAAACGTTGACTTCCGGAGGGAGGCACCACGCCGTAACCTGAGGCTACGATGGGCTCGGTGCCGACCGAAGGATCTCGCCGGCACAACCGGGGGCTGGATCAGTGCCGCGTGGCCAGCCCCGCGATCGCCGAGGCGAGATCCTTCGGTCGCGCGCAAGCGGTTGAGTCACTTCACGTTCCGGGCGTGCGCTCCCTCCGGAAGTCAAATCTTCAGGTATCTCAAAAACAACATTCTTCAACACACTCTCAGGATGACTGGGTGGAGGCGCCGAGGTGCCGCGTCGAGTGGCAGGGAAGCAGAACGCAAACGCAGAAGGCCGGCCCGAGCTTCGGACCGGCCTTCAATCGTCTCCGCGGCGGCGGAAGAAGGGCAGGAGTCGTGACCTGCGCCTTGGCGCGGATACGGAGAACCGCGCGTACTCCACCTGGTCGCCCACCTGCAGCACGATGTAGTACGTGGCCGTGGGCACCCGCTTGCCCGTCATGTCGCGCCCGTCCCAGTACGCCACCTTACGCCCCGGCTCCGTGTAGCGCAGGTTGAGCACCGGCACGTTGGGGCCGCGCGGATGGCCGACCGCCTTGGGAACGGCGATCTCGTGGTTGAACATGTTGATGATGCGGATGGAGACCACGGGGGGTTCTCCGCCCTCGAACAGGCTTG
Organism: Longimicrobium sp.; assembly: GCA_035759295.1. Lineage (GTDB taxonomy): Bacteria > Gemmatimonadota > Gemmatimonadetes > Longimicrobiales > Longimicrobiaceae > Longimicrobium. The sequence goes on from DASTVC010000755.1 coordinate 11,571, forward strand.
CCTCCAGAACGAATGGAATGTAGGTGTCCGGGTGTGCCGGGTTGGGATAGTTCTGCTCCAGGCGAAAGCCCCTGGACTGGGTGCCAGAGCCCTGCGCGCCGGCCCTGGATGGAAAAAGGCAGCCACAGACCAGCCACAGGAGGAGCAGAACAGTGGGTGCACGCAGCATCAGCACCTTTCTGTTCACCAGGTTTTGCGCGTGGTTGCTCCTCCGGTAGACCTTTTTGAGCGTTCGTGCGTGGAATGCGCGGTCAACATACCCGCGCGGCGGGCGCGGGGTCAAGCGAGTTCCGCACCGCCATCCGTTCCGCCCTCCGCATCGTCCCCCGCCCCGTCCTCCGTCCTCCCCGCCCGCGACGGTACCGTCGCCACGCTCTCCAGGAACAGCTCCAGCGAGCGGAACGGCCGGTCCTGGCTCAGCTGCGCCTCCAGGAACGCGCGGAGCAGCGCCCCCTGCGTCTTCGGACGCGCCACGCCGCCCTGCGGCACCTCGCCCCCCAGCATCCGCCGCAGCTCCGCGCGGCTCTCCGGGTCCAGCACCCGCCCCGCCGGACGGCAGAAGGTGCAGGCCACGCCGCCCGCGCTGGCGTCGAAGCGCACCGGCTCGTCATCTCCCACCTCGCGGCCGCACACCACGCACGCCCCGGCCTGCGGCTCGAAGCCCAGGAGCACCACCACGCTCCACGCCCCCGCGAGCGACGCCGCCAGCGCCTCCGCCGGGCCCTCCGCGCCGGCGACCATGTCCCACGCCTGCACCAGCGTATCGTACAGCGCCGGGTGCGGCTCCTCCGTCCCCGTGCGCATCACCACCTCCGACAGCAGCGACGCGCCCGCGAACCCCACCAGCGACCGCCCCAGCGACTGCCGGCTGCGCACCAGGTCGAAGCCGCTCAGCGTGTGCAGGTCGCGCCCCTCCTTGAGGTAGAAGGTGGCGGTCCCTTCCGTGAACGGCTCCAGCACTCCGCCGTAGCGGCTCTTGGGACGGAGCGCGCCCTTGGCCATCACCGAGCGCAGCCCGTGCTCCAGCGTGTACAGCCGCAGCACCTTGCTGGTCTCGCTGTACGGAAACGACTGCAGCACCAGCGCGCGGGTGGTGGCCAGCGCCATCGTCCGCGTCCCGTCAGGCGGGGGTGGATGACAACGGACGGCGGCGCAGCGCGAACCAGGCGCCCGCCGCCAGCACCAGCGCCGTCAGCACGCCCGCCGCCAGCCGCGGGTCCACCGGCGCGCCGCCGTTGCCCCGCCAGCGGACGGACACCTTCGCGTCCCCCGCCAGCGCGGTGCCGGTGTAGCGGATGAACTGCTCGCCCTCCGCCTCGAACGGCTCGCCCTTCGGCAGCCCCTGGACGGAGACGCCGGGCGCGGGCTGGCGGACGTACAGCGCCAGCGTGTCCGTCCGCCCGGAGAGCGGCAGCGCCAGCGTCCCCGTCCCTGGCGGCAGGCGGTAGCGGAAGAAGAAGTCGCGCCCCCCCGGCGTGAGTGGCACCGTCGCCACCACGCGGCCGCCCATCAGCAGCAGGTCGCGCGGCCGCTCCTCCGCGGACTCCGACATCGTGGGATCGTCCGTCTGGAAGTCCGTCGCGCCGGGCGGGATCGGCAGGCCGAAGACGGGCTTGCCCCCCTCGCCCACCACGGTGCGGGCGAGCGGGTTCTCCACCCGCACGACCTCGGCGATCTCCCATCCGCCGCGCTGCCCGGAGACCAGGATCACGTCGCGCCGGCTCACGCGCAGCGAGTCGATGGCCTCCTTCGCCGACGTCGTGTCGTACGCCACCACCTCGTAGCCGACGCCCGGATCGCCCGGATGCAGCGCCGCGCCGAAGTAGCGCACCCCCTCCACCATCGCCGTGGCGAAGACCACGTTGAAGCCGCCGGTGTCGGCGGGGGGGACGGAGAAGGTGAAGCGGCCGTCCGCGCCGCTGACGGTGCGGGCGATCAGGCCGCTGGTGTCGCGGGCCACGCGGTGCAGTTCCACCGGGGCGCCGGGAACGGGGGCGCCGCCCTTGACCACGCGGCCGTTGAGCGCGGACTGCGCGTGCGCCGCGGACGAAAACGAAAGCGCCGCCGCGAGCGCGGCAGCGAGCAGGTGCATCAGCGAGAGCGGGCGGCGCGCCGTTCTGCGCGCCGCCCGCTCCGGCGGGGTTCGGTCGGTCACGGGTTGAAGCGTCCCAGGTCTTCGGGGCCCAGCTTGCGGAGGTACTCCTTGAGCTGCTCGGGGTTCATCCCCGGCTGCGGCCCTTCGCGCGTCTCGCCGCCCTCGTCCGTCACGTCGGCGGAAAAGTCCGTCGCCTCGCCGGGGGGCATCTCGATGGCCGCGTCGGTCAGCAGGTCCTCGGTGGTGAACAGCTGCGCCTCGGTGCGCAGCGCGATGGCGATGCTGTCCGACGGACGCGCATCCACCGTGAACACCTCGTCGCCGCGGGTAATGACCAGCTCGGCGTAGTAGGTGTTGTCGTGCACGCGGGTGATGAGGACGCGCGTGAGCGTGCCCCCCAGCCCGCGGATGAGGAGCGGAAACAGGTCGTGCGTGAGCGGCCGGGGAAACTTCATCCCCGCCAGCTCCATGGCGATGGCGCTGGCCTCGGCCGGACCGATCCAGATGGGAAGGACGCGCGGGCCCCCCTCCTCCTGCAGGATCACCACCGGCGACTTGGTGGACTGGTCGAGCCCCAGGCTCTGGACGCGTATCTTGATCATGGCCTTGGGTGGCTGCCCGGGTTCATGCGTTTCCTTCTCCGGGCAGCAGGTTGCGGGCCGTTGTTGGCGACAGCGCGGGGCCTTGGCGAAGGGCATCGAACTGCGTCCGCGGGGTGCCCCTCCCCCGGCCCCTCCCCGTTCGTTCCTCACGGAGAGGGGAGAATTCGATAGCGCTACGACGGGCATCGAACTGGCGCCCGACGGCGCCCCCTTACTCGCTTAGGCTCGCACCTCCCCCAAAACCCCTGGGGGAGGTGGACTTCGATCCCGCTCCGACGAGGTGCGTCGCACCTCCCTCCCCCACGCAGTTTGTGGGGGAGGGCCGGGGAGGGGGGCGCCGGCCGACGCAGTGCGATCCCGCCGAAGCTCGCCACCCCCTGCCCAACAATAACCTCCCCCGGCAGTTTCGGGGGAGGTGGGCGGGTGGT
>DASTVC010000756.1:0-4309 GCA_035759295.1 Longimicrobium sp.
GATTGGCACTGTCAAGCAAATTGTCCAAAACTGTGCTTCCTGACACCGTGTCAGTTTCTACATAAATCCACCCGCCACCCCGGACGGCATTTGCATCGAGCAACCGCCGTTCCGCGCCGAGTGACCCGCGAAACTGTTTTAATTCAAGGAAATATCGGATTCCTGCTGAGGAGGCCGCATCAGCACGATACGCCGTGTCGTTACACGCTGTATCGACCTGTAATCTCGATACGGGAAATTGATTTCCGGGAAGGGTGCCGCTTATCTGTTCGTTGAAGCAGGAGAGGGTCCCAGGGATCGCGCATCAGGTGGCGCGGACGACTTGATTCCGTGCGTTGTGGAGTTCCTGTGGGCGATCGCATCCTTCCCCAAAAAACGCGGATGGCCCTCTGCCGCATCCCATCTTCTTCCCGTTCCCGACAACTCCAGGGGCCGCGCCACGTCTGGTCACTCCCGCACTTCCGCACTCACGCACTAACGCACTTCTTTTATCCCGCACAGCCCGGGCACGTCCCGAAGAAGGTCACCTCGTGTCCGTCGGCGATGAAGCCGGGGCTCACTTCCCGGGTGGCGGGGAGGGGAAGGGGGCAGCCAGGGAGGTCGTAGACGGCGTCGCAGGCGCGGCAGTGGAAGTGGTGATGGTGGGCGCGCGCGGCCGGCTCGTACCGCGGCTCGCCGCTGGGCAGGACGACGGTGCGCACCTGGCCGCCCTCCTTGAGCAGCTTGAGCGTGCGGTAGACGGTCACCACGCCCAGGCCGGCCAGCTCCCGCTGCGCCCGCTCCAGGATCTCGTTCACCGAAAGCGGCCCCGCCGCGTCGCCGATCACCCGTGCGATCACGTCCCGCTGCCGTGTCCGGTGCTTGCCTACCGGCGTAGATTCCATCGTGTCCATCCCCCGTCGCGTGTCCCCCCCCCGCGGTTCCCGGAACCCGTGGGCACGTTTACTGTAGATGTTGTGCCGCAACCGGTTGCGGCCTCCACTCTCCGCCCGAACGAACCATGAGAACGTACGCACGCGCGCGGCTCGGCCGCCTTGCTCCGCTCCTTGCGCTGGTCCTGGCCGCCGGATGCGTCGACCTGGGCGTCGACGCCGGCGGCGACGAGGTGGTCGGCCTGACCATCAATGACGCCAACGGCGCCACGCTGGTCTCGGTAAGCGGCACCGTAAACGGCAGCTTGAGCATCGCCCGCAACGCGCAGCAGCCCCTCGCCATCGTGCTGCGCAGCTCGGGCGGGGGGATCGTGACACCGGGGATCGGCCAGACCATCCGCGTCACCATCACCAACACGCAGGTGGCCACGTGGACCGACACCGGCCTCGGAGCGGGCACGCTGCGCAGCGGATCCAGCACCGGCCAGACCACCATGCGCGTGGACGTGATCGACTCGGGGACGGTGGAGTACACGTCGCCCGCCATCACCGTCAGCGTGACCTGACGCGGCGGCCCTCACTCCCGCCGGGCCTTACGCTCGTTCCTCGCGACGGCCGGCGACCCCTCCCCCAAACTGCGGGGGAGGGGTTTTTGTGTCGGGAGAGTCGGTGCCTGCTGAAACGGGATCGAATTCTCCCCTTTCTCCCGCGCAGCGGGGGAGAGGGGCCGGGGGAGAGGGGGCCCCGTCGGGCGCCAGTTCGATCCCTGTCGAAGCGCCCGACGACGGGCTCCGCCCTCACTCCGCGTGGGCGGGGCAGCCACAGTGATGACAGGCGGCGCGGTGGCGCAGGCGGGCGCTCCAGATCATCCCGCCGGCCAGCAGCATACCGCCCGCCGCGTGCGCCAGCGTCTCCGCCGCGCCCGTCCACCCCGCCAGCGCGGGCGCGGCCCACAGGACCAGGCCGGCCACCATCGGCGCCAGGACGGCGCGGCGGCCGTGGGCGCGGATCCCGCTCCACGCCATCACCGCGGCCAGCGCGGCGGACACGGCCTGCACCACCGCCTCGCCGCCGCGGCCCAGCGCCAGCGCGGGCGCCGCCATCACCAGCAGCGGCGTGGCCAGGCAGTGCACCGCGCACAGCATGGGGATCGCCGCCGCCCAATCCACCGCCGCGCTTCCACCCACCGTCCGCGCCATCTCCATTCCTCCACACGAGAAAACAAGCGCCGGGTGCGCACGCCGCGCTCCCGGCCGATTGACAATGATAATCCAATTTCAAATTGTTCGCAACGATCGGGAGAGGAGCTGCGGTCGCCCGGGTGTTCTCGGTAACACCAGTTGAGAACGGGTGGCGCCGCAGGCTTGACGTGGGCGGGGGCGTAGCTATCTTGTCGCTGTCGGAGGTAACGGGAAGCTCCATTTTTGAGCCAACAGTTTTGAAGCCGGGGCCATCTTTTGCGGCCGACGCCACGCCCCCCGCGGGAAGGCGGAATGCCGCGAGGAAGCCACCCAACATGTTCCGACATGGCTTCAAAAATCCTTCCCGTTGCCGCCCGGCCCAGGCCGGCCCCGTTCCGCGGGGCTGGCCTTTTCTCGCTTTTTGAGGAGGATTGATTCGTGCCTACGGTTCGCGTCACCCGCCGCGTGCACTTCAGCGCGGCGCACCGTCTGCACAGTCCGGCCCTCTCCGACGAGGAGAACCGGCGCATCTTTGGCCTGTGCAACAGTCCCAACTGGCACGGGCACAACTACGAGCTGGACGTCACCGTCGAGGGCCGGCCCGACCCGGTGACCGGGTACGTGGTGGACCTGGGGCTGGTGCGCCAGGCCGCCGAGAGCGTGATCGGCGACCTGGACCACCGCAACCTGAACCTGGACGTGCCCTGGCTGGCGGACACCATCCCCAGCACCGAGAACCTGGTGGTGGCCATCTGGGAGCGCCTCGAGCCGCTCATTCCCGCCGAGGGAAAGCTGGTGCGGCTGGTGCTGTGGGAAACGCCGCGTAATTCCGCTGAATATTCGGGAGTGTAGATGACGGACATTCTTGCGCCCCGCGGCCAGGCCGCGGCGGCGGAACCGGAGACGGAGTTCCAGGCGCTCGTGCGCCGCATGCTGAGCGAGCTGGGCGAGGACCCGGAGCGCAACGGGCTGCTCAAGACGCCCGAGCGCGTGGAAAAGAGCATGCGGTGGCTCACCCGCGGCTACGCCCTGTCGGTGCACGACGCCATCGGCGACGCGGTGTTCGAGGAGGACCATCACAACATGGTGCTGGTCAAGGACATCGAGATGTATTCCATGTGCGAGCACCACATGCTGCCGTTCTTCGGCAAGGTGCACGTGGCCTACATCCCCAACGGCCGCATCGTGGGATTGAGCAAGCTGCCGCGCGTGGTGGAGATCTTTGCGCGGCGGCTGCAGGTGCAGGAGCGGCTTACCGAGCAGGTGGCGCACGCGCTCATGGAGGTGCTTCAGCCGCAGGGCGTGGGCGTGGTGATCGAGGCCGCGCACCTGTGCATGATGATGCGCGGCGTGGAGAAGCAGAACTCCAAGACCGTCACCAGCGCCATGAAGGGCGTGTTCCTGGACGACCTGGGCACCCGCGAGGAGTTCCTGCGCCTGGTGCACCCCGGCAACGGCTGAGGGTTGAACCGCTGAGGGTTGGAGGACGCGAGGATTCGAGGTCCTTTCGGAGGGCTCGGCGCGAGGGGCGCGCCCCCTCCGGGCTCGCATTACTCGCCCACCTCCCCCAAAAAAGACTGGGGGAGGTTGGGGGTAGGGCAGGCGGCGGTGCGTTGCGGAGGGCTCGGCGCAGGCCCCCTCCGGGCCGGCACCACCGGCCCACCTCCCCCGAAACTGCCGGGGGAGGTTGATGCGCCCGACCGGTTGTCGAAGCGCGATCGAAGTTCTCCTCTCCCCCCTGCAGTTCGGGGGGGAGAGGCCGGGTGAGGGGGGGCGCCTGCGGGCGCCAGCGTGATGCCGTTCGACGACGTCCAGATCTCGCGGCTACGTTCCCCCCTCTCCGTGAGGAACGAACGGGGAGGGGCCGGGGGAGGGGCACCGCGCCATCGCGCTCCGGACGTTATTTTCCGTCGGCAGGTTAATTTCCATCGATCGTCGTTGTCCGTTGGGTGGAGGGGATGTTCTGCCGGTCCGGCATTGATCCGGGGGTCCACGATCATTCCGACGCCACAAGACTGAGGAGGGGAGGCGGAGATGACGGGTGAGCTGCAGGGAAGGACGGCGCTGGTCACCGGCGCCTCACGAGGAATCGGGCTGGCCGTCGCGCGCGAGCTGATCGGCGCGGGGGCGTGGGTGGCCATGGTCGCGCGCACCGCCGAGCCGCTGGCGCGCGCCGCGGAGAGCGCCGGCGGGCACGCCATCCCCGCCGACGTGTCGACCACGGAGGGCGTGCACACGCTGGCCACCTACCTGGGC
>DASTVC010000757.1:0-8636 GCA_035759295.1 Longimicrobium sp.
AAGTTACGGGTGGCGCTCCCTCAGGATGACTGGCTTTGAGATCGGGGTGAAGAGGTTCGGCAGCCACTCTCCTGCGAGAAACCGGCGTCATCTGCGACGCGTGCGTGGATCAGTGGCGGACGCTCCGGGGTACGCGGCCCCCGGCCCGGCACGCAGGCGGGGCCATCCCACCGCAATCCAACCCTGGAGCCATCCGTCATGACGATGACCGCGCCTGCCGCCGCACCCGCCGCCTCGCTCGCGCAGCATTCGTTTCGTCGTGGAATTCTGGAGTCGGAAAAGACGTACACGCTGTACCCGGACCGGCTGGAGATCACGCAGGAGGGCGCCGCGCCCGACGTGTACGACCTGTCGCAGGTGGATACGGTTCACCTCAAGTACGAGCGCAGCAAGCAGCGCGCGTACTACTTCTGCATCGTGCGCACGCCGCGTGGCAAGGTCTTGCTCCGGCACCTGCACTTTGCGGGGATCGCGCGCTTCGAGGACCGCTCGGCGACGTACACGCCGTTCGTGCGGGCGCTGCTGTCCGCCGTGGCGCAGCAGAGCCCCCGGGCCACGCTCAAGGCGGGATCGCTGTTCACCTTCATCATGCTCATCGTCCTGCTGCCGTTCCTGCTCGGGGTGGCGGCACTGGCGTACTCGTTCAACTCGCTGGGCGGCGCGCTGGGCATGGTGTTCATGGCGCTGCTGTGCATCGGCATGATCCCGCGCTCGCGCCCCCGCACCGTCGATCCGGCCAATCCGCCGGCCAACGTGCTTCCCTGACCCTCACGCCAGGCGGCCGCGTCCCCATGCGCATTCGTCCCGCCACCGCGCATGACGCGGCCGCCATCAGCGCGCTGATCCTGAGCGTCTCCCGCTTCTTCACCCTGCACCCCGACGGCGAGGGCGCCGAGGCGTTTCTCGCCACCGTCTCTCCGGAGGCGATCGCGGGATACCTGGCCTCGCCCGCCTACGCATACCGGGTCGCGGAGACGGAAGGCTTGCTGGCCGGCGTGGTGGCGCTGCGCGACAACGCGCACCTGTACCACCTGTTCGTGGCGCCCGCGTTCCACGGCCGCGGCCTCTCGCGCCAGCTGTGGGATGTGGCGCGAGAGGCCGCGCTGCGGGCGGGAAACCCCGGCGAGTTCACCGTCAACTCCAGCCTCTACGCCGTCCCCGTCTACGAGAAGTTCGGCTTCGCGCCCACCGGTCCGCGCGTCGACGAGCACGGCATCGCCTTCATCCCCATGAAGCTCGTCCTCGCGAGATAAACGGCTCACACGCACTGCGGACGTCGGATTCGCCGCCGCCCCAATCCCTCCACGCCCGCCACTCCCTCTTCCCTCACCGGTGCCGCCTGTCCGCGAAGGCGGACTTCGTGTAGTTGTTGCCGCGAATTCATTCGCCCTTGCCGCCCTTCGCAACTCCGGCTTTTGCCCTACCTCCTCCGCATGTACCTTCCGCGAGAGGCCGCGGCCAACCTCACGATGGCCGCGATCCACCCTGCCCAGGAGAACAGCGATGGCGGTCGAAGTACGGAAGGAGCACCAGTGGCTGGGCCGGATGGTGGGCGAATGGACGTACGAGATGCAGGCGGAGGCGGAGCCCGGCCAGCCCCCGATCACGGACACCGGTCCCGAGAGCGTGCGCTCGCTGGGCGGCGGGTGGGTGATGTGCGAGGCGCGCGGCACCATGCCCGAGGGCGGCGAGGCCACCTCCGTCATGACCCTGGGCTACGACCCGGACCGCGGACGCTTTCAGGGCACCTTCGTCAGCTCGATGATGACGTACATGTGGATCTACGATGGCGAGCTGGACGCCGCCGGCAACGTGCTCACGCTCGACACCGAAGGGCCCGCCTACACGGGCGAGGGGATGATGAAATATCGCGACACCATCGAGTTCCACGACGACGACCACCGCTTGCAGACCTCCAGCTACCAGCGCGAGGACGGCACTTGGCACCGGTTCATGACCACGCACTACCGGCGCAACGGATAGCCGAGAAAATCGATCATGAATCCCACGTACTCTGGACGGCTCGCGGGCGTTCTCGCGCTGGCGGCGCTGCTGTGCGGGTGCGCCACGTGGGATCCGCCGCCGCCGCCCAGTCGGCTGATGACCTTCGCCGCGCGTGTGGACTCGCTGGTCCCGCTGCTGCTGGCGGAGAGCGGGGTGCCGGGAATCGCCGTCGGCGTGATGGAAGGCGGGCAGGTCATCGCCACCCGCGGCTACGGCCTCGCCGACCGCGCGTCGGGGCGGCCAATGACGGAGCGGACGCTGCTCAACTTTGCGTCCGTGTCCAAGCCGGTGACCGCGTGGGGCGTGCTGCACCTGGTGGACGGCGGATCGATCTCGCTGGATGCGCCCGTGGGTCCTGCCCTGCATCGGTGGCGGCTGCCTCCGTCGGAGTTCGGCAACGAGGGCGTGACCGTCCGCCGGCTGCTCAGCCACGCGGCCGGCACCAGCGTCATCTCGGCCCCGTGGTTCCCCGCCGACACCACGCTCCCCACGCTGGAGCAGGTGCTGCGCGGCGAGGCCGGCGGGCGCGGGCCGGTGCGCGTGGAGCGGCAGCCGGGCGCCCGCTGGATGTACTCCGGCGGGGGATACGCCGTCCTGCAGCTGATGGTGGAAGAAGCGAGCCGCCAATCCTTCGCGGAGTACATGCGCACCGCCGTCTTCCAGCCGCTGGGGATGCATCGCACCACCTTCGCGCCCGCCGCCGTCTCGGGGGGCGAGGTGGCGACGGGGTATGACGAGGAGGGGAATCCCGTCGCGCCCTACCGGTTCGTGAGCACGGCGGCGGGCGGGCTGTACAGCAGCGTGGAGGATTTCACCCGCTTCCTTACCTTCTATGCCGGGTCGCGCCACGGCGTCCTGCACCCGCGGACCTTCGACGCGATGCTGACCCCGGTGGCGGACGTGAACCTGGAAGGGATCGCGGACGGGCTGGACGTCGCCGGCGAACGCTACGCGCTGGGGCACGGCATCCACCGCACCCGCCTGGGCGAGACGATCGTCTACCACAGCGGCGGCAACCCGGGATACCTGGCGTACTTTCTGGTGATGCCGGAGCGGGGGATCGGGATGGTGGTGGCCGCCAACGGTGGCGGCGGCGTCCCCGTGATCACGCGCCTGCTCCAGCTCTGGAGCCAGCATTACGGCGTCGACATCCAGCCCATCTACTGAATCCATGCAGACGCCGCCGCATCCATGAGCCCGGCCCTGTACGACCGCATCGGCGTCGGCTACTCAGCGTACCGCCGGCCGGACCCGCGCATCGCCGCGCGGATCGCGGAGGCGCTGGGGCCGGCGCGGAGCATCGTGAACGTGGGCGCGGGGGCGGGATCGTACGAGCCGGCGGACCGCGCCGTGGTCGCGGTGGAACCGTCCGCCGAGATGGTGCGCCAGCGGCCGCCCGGCGCCGCGCCCGCCGTCCGCGCCTCCGCCGACGGCCTGCCGTTCCGCGACCGCGCCTTCGACGCCGCGATGGCGGTGCTCACCATCCACCACTGGCCCGACTGGCGCGCGGGCGTGGCCGAGATGCGGCGGGTGGCGCGCGGTCCGGTCGTGATCCTTACCTGGGACCCCGACCACCCGGGCTTCTGGCTGGTGCAGGACTACTTTCCGGAGATCCTGGAAATCGACCGCGTCATCCTCCCCCCGTTTGCGGAGATCGAGCACGTTCTGGGTCCCTGCACGGTGCACCCCGTGCCCATCCCCGCCGACTGCTCCGACGGCTTTCTGGGCGCATACTGGCGCCGCCCGGAGGCGTACCTGGACACCGGCGCCCGCGGCGCAATCTCCGCCTTCGCGAGGATCCAGACGCTGGACGCCGGCCTCGACCGCCTGCGCGAAGATCTCGCCGACGGCACCTGGCAGCGCCGCCACGGCAGCCTGCTGAGCCTGCCGGAGATCGACATCGGCTACCGGCTGGTCGTCGCGTGAGCCGGACCGTCGCGAACTCCGTGGCCACGCTGCACCTGCTGACGGGGACGTGGGCGTCCGGAAAGACCTCGCTGATTCCGCACCTCGTCCCGCTGCTGCCCCGGGCGGTGGTGTTCGACTGGGATGCGCTCCTCCCCGGGCTCTCGGCCGCGGCGGGCAAGGACGCGCACCGCGACCCATCGGCGTGGGAGGGGCTGGGGATGATGTGGATCGCCATCGTGCGATCGGTGCTGGCGGGCGGGCGCGACGTGGTGCTGTGCGGCCCGGCCACGCCCGGCGACTTCGCGGCGAGCGGCATCGACCCGGCATCCATCCGCTGCGCCTTCCTGGACCTCCCCGACGACGACCTGGTCCAGCGCCTGCGCGCCCGCGGCGAGCGCGAGCAGGACATTGCCGACGAGATTGCGTCCCTGGCGGCGCTGCGGGCATCCGGCTGCACGCCGCTCCCCGTTGATGGACGAGACCCGCGGCAGGTCGCCGCGCTGGTGGCAGCATGGGTCAGCGCAGCCGGGGATCAGTCGGGGGATGAAGGACGTGAACGTCTTCCGGCGAATTGAAACCCGCCCGGAACGACACTCGTCGTCTGCCGCACCCACGCGACCCGCGCAGATCGCTCCCGATACCGCTACATTCCGCGGCCGGGATGCCCCGTCTGCCCCCGCGCGTGGCCCGAACCCTGTTTCCTCGTTCCAGGTAGTGTACGTGCCCATCTCATCCACATCGGCCGATCCCGCGTCAGACGACGACCTGTTCCGGCCGGCGCCGGCGTGCAGGCGATCGAGCCTTTCGCCGCAGGTCCGCTTCGCCATCTTCTTCGGCGTGCTGTTCGCGCTCAAGCTGACGCTGCCGTACACGCCGCTCTCCGCCGCACTGCAGGTGCTGGTGCTCGCCGCGACGGCGACGGTGCTCGTCTGGCGATTCTGGTGGGCGTGCGGCGAGAGCAAGCGCGGCGGCATTCTGCTCCTCGCGATTCTGTGGATCGCCGCCCTCGCCAAGATCGCGATGCAGGAGAAGCACTTTCTCTCGCCCGTACACCTGCCATGCACCGCTTCGTCCGGCTCGCCCTTCTCGCCGCGCTGATCGCCGCGCCCGTCCAGGCGCAGCAGTCCGCGCCCCCCACCGCGTGGACGGATCCGGCGCTCGCGGCCACGCTCGACTCGCTCACGCGCGGCTTCCATGGCGGCGTGGGGATCTACGTGCGGCACCTGCGCACGGGCGCCGGCGTGGAGATGAACGCGGATTCGGTGTTCCCCACGGCCAGCCTGGTGAAGATCCCCATCCTGCTCACGCTGTACGACCAGGTGGAGCGGGGCGTGCTGGATCTGGACGCGCGGGTGCCGTATCCCGACACGCTGCACTACCGCTACGTAGAATCCACCGACGTGGTGGGATACATGGTCGCCGGCGACACGCTTCCGCTCCGCGAGCTCACCTTTCTGATGCTCACGGTCAGCGACAACGTGGCCAGCCTGTGGATCCAGGCGCTGGTGGGCGGCGGCGGGACCGTAAACGAGTGGATGGCCGCGCACGGCTTCGATCAGACGCGCGTCAACTCGCGCACGCCGGGGCGCGAGGAGGCGCGCTCGGTGTACGGCTGGGGCCAGACCACCCCGCGCGAGATCGCCCGGGCGCTGGTGATGATCCGCGAGGGCCGCGCCGTAAGCCCGCGTGCATCCGCCGAGATGTACCGCCTGCTGACGAAGACGTACTGGGACGATGTCGCCCTGTCGCAGATCCCGCCCACGGTGCAGGCCGCCACCAAGCAGGGCTTCGTCGACAAGTCGCGCAGCGAGGTGCTGCTGGTGAACGCGCCCGGGGGCGACTACGTGCTGGCCATCATCACCAAGAACCAGGTGGATGAGAGCTACGAGGCCGACAACGAGGGCCACCGCCTGATCCGCGCCGTCTCGCGCGCCGTCTACCAGCACTTCAACCCCGACGATCCCTGGCGCCCGCTCCCCTGATCCGCGCCGCCGAAACCGGGATTCCGCGCCCGCGTAGGCCAGGAGAACACTTCCATTCCTGACGCACTGAGGGGGCACGGATGTCCGGCTGGCTGACCATCGTGGGAGGTTTCGGGCTCTGGATCGTGATCGAGCTGGCCGGCACGGCGCTCGCCCCGGTCTTTCGCCCCATCGGCCGCGCCATCGGGCGGATGACGAACCGCTGGACGGTGGGGCTTCTGTGGATGGGCGCGCTCGCCTCGTATGCGTTTGTACCCTACGCCTCGAACGCAGTCAGCCCGGTTGTCGGCACGCTGGGGTTCGTGGCGGTCATGGGATTGACGCCGCTCGCGCTGATGGGCACGTTCGCGCTGCGGGGCCGGCGGCGCGCGGCGCGGGCTGAGCTTGCGCGGATCGCCGCCGCACAGCCGCGGCCGGAGCCGGTGTGGCATCCCGCGGCGCGTGTACACCGGAGATGATGGAATCCATGGAATCAGCGGATGCTGGCTCGCGGCTGGAGCCGTTGGCGCCCGTCCATACGGCGGAGCTGTTCCCCCGGCTGCTCGCGGAGCTCATTACGCTGCTGCGCGGGCTGAACGAAAAGGATTGGGAGCGGCCCACCATGGCGGGCGCGTGGCGCGTGCGCGACGTGGCCGCCCACCTGCTGGACGGCGACCTGCGCAAGCTTTCCGGCGGCCGCGACGCGCACCGGCTCCCGGCCGACGGGCCGCTCTCGACGTTCGACGACATCGTCCGCCTGATCGACCGCCAGAACGCGAGCGGCGTGGCGTACGCCCAGCGCCTGAGCCCGCGGGTGATGACCGACCTGCTGGAGGTCACCGGACGGTGGGTGGCGGATTTCGTCGCGGGGCTGCCGCCGGAGGGTGAGGCGCCGCACTCCGTGGCGTGGGCCGGCGAAGAGCGGTCGCAGAACTGGATGGACACCGGCCGCGAGTACACCGAGCGCTGGCACCACCAGATGCAGATTCGCTACGCCGTCGACGCGCCGTATCTGCTGGGATACGACTGGCTGCATCCGCTGCTGCACCTGTCCGTCCGCGCCTTTCCGCGGGCCTACGCCGGCGTGGACGCGCCGGCAGGAACCACCGTCACCTTTCACGTGCAGGACCACGACAGCTTTTCCATCGTGCGCGGCGCGCGGGAGTGGCAGGTGTTCCACGGCTTTGCGCACGATGCGGCCACGCTGGTGCGGGTGAGCGCCCATGCGGCGTGGCGGCTGCTCTACAACGCCCTGCCCCCCGGCGCCGCCCGCGCGCACCTGGAGATCACGGGCAACGCCGCGCTGGCCGAGCCGCTTCTCCGCGCGCGTTCGGTGATGGTGCAGGACCCAATCACCCCGTGAGCGCCGGCCTTGCGGAATGAAAACCATTGCGCACCAGAGCCTTTCATCCGGAAGGCGCGCGAACCCTGGCGTCGCGAGACAAAGTGTCATTCCGAGGCCCGGCCACACTGCCGTCCGCCTCTCGCGCAACAGGTTGCAGGGCCGAGGAATCTATTTTCTGATCGCGCGAGGGCAGACGCGGCAGCCCGCTCCACCCGTGCGACTGCACGCTGGTTGGACAGGGCTGGTTGGGGAGCGCTGACAGGCCACCAGGACGCCGAGAGTAGATTTCTCAGTCGCGCGCCGGGTTTGCGGCAGGGTGGGTTCTGCGCGGCGCTCCTTCGAAATGACAATCCCGGGGATGTGCCAAGCCCCTTGTGGACGGTTCACCACATCCTCATGCTGGCTTTCGCCCGTGATCTACCGCGCGACCCGCATCCATTCCGTTCCGTGACCCGTCCCGAACCGATCATCCTGAGCTGGAGCGGCGGCAAGGACAGCGCGCTGGCCTTTGCGCGCCTCCGCGCCGATCCGCGCGTGGAGATCACCGGCCTGCTCACCACCGTCACCGCCGGCTACGACCGCGTGAGCATCCACGGCGTGCGCCGCACCCTTCTGTATGCGCAGGCCGCCGCGCTCGGGCTGCCGGTGCACGAGGTCACGCTGCAGCCGGACAGCTCCAACGAGGCGTACGACGCCGCGCTCGCGCAGGCGCTGGGGGAGATCCGCGAACGGCAGCCGGCGGTGCGGCGGGTGGCGTTCGGCGACATCTTTCTCCAGGACGTGCGGCAGTACCGGGAGGAACGCATCGCCGCGCTGGGCTTCGACGGCGTCTTTCCGCTCTGGGGCGAGCCAACGGCCGCGCTGGCGCGGGAGGTGATCGAGTGCGGCATCCGCGCGCGGCTGGTCTGCGTCGACACGCACGCGCTCTCCGCCGCCTTCGCCGGCCGCGCGTACGACGACGCGCTGCTGGCGGAGCTTTCCATCTCCATCGACCCCTGCGGCGAGAACGGCGAGTTCCACACCTTCGTCTCCAACGGCCCCGGCTTTCGCGCCCCCGTCCCGTACGAGGTGGGCGAGGTGGTGATGCGCGGCGACCGCTTCGCCTTCTGCGACCTGGTTCCCACGGCAGACTCTGTGGGCGCCCGATTGATTTCCTGAGAGGGGGGGGTTGCCAGACCGTCCAGAAGTGTTGACCTCCTGAGAGGGTGTTGCTAAACCGTCCAAAACGTTGACTTCCTGAGGGAGGCACCACGCCGTAACCTGATGCCAGGATGGAGCTTGGTGCCGACCGAAGAATCTCGCCCGGCATTACCGAGGGGCCGGCTCCGATGCTCGCCGGCTGGCCCTACAGCGGCGGAGAGGAGGTCCTTCGGTCGCGCGCAAGCGGTTGTGTGAGTTGAGGTTCTGTGTGGCGCTCC
>DASTVC010000758.1:0-5189 GCA_035759295.1 Longimicrobium sp.
CGTCGGGGATGGTGGTGTATCCGGAGATGATCCGCCGCCGGCTGATGGAGGAGCTGCCGTTCATGGCGACGGAGAACCTGATGATGCGCGCGGCCAAGAAGGGCGGCGACCGGCAGGATCTGCACGAGCGCGTCCGCGTCCACAGCCGCGAGGCGGGGCGCCAGGTAAAGCAGCACGGCCTGCCCAACGACCTGATGGACCGCATCGCGGCGGACGAGGCGTTCGGCGTGACGCGCGCGGAGCTGGAGGAAGACCTGCGCCCGGAACTGTACGTGGGCCGCGCCCCTGCGCAGGTGGACGAGTTCCTGGCGGAGTGGGTCGCGCCCGTCCTCGCCCGCTACCCCGACGCCCTCGGCGGCGCCGCGCCGGAACTCAAGGTGTGAGCTACGGACCACGGCGGTTCAAGGCGGGGGTCCCACAGGCCGCCGGAGAAGACGAGGAGGACGCAGGGGCGCGATGGATCTCCTCTGCGTCCTCCCACGTTTTACCGAGCCAGCACTTCGTCAGTTTCTACATGAAATGGCTGATACGGCGCGGCATTCGCATTTCGTTTACGCGACGGCGGTAAAGGATGGCGACGGATCGGCATTCGCCCCACCCGTTTACGAGCGCGATTTCAAAGCAGTGGACATCGTGGCCGGGGCATTGCAGATTGACCCCGGCCACCCCGGCAGCGCGCGCTGGCGCGGGCTCCGGGTGCCGATGATTGGAGGCCCTTCCGGGCGACCAGCTCGCCCACCCCTGGAGGGGCTGCAGGGACGCGCGGGATTACCGTCCGCGCGGAATCCGATCCATACGTGGTCCGTTCGGCCCGGCGCAGCGAGCTCTGCCCGCGGCGCGCCGCCCGTACCGCTCTGTCCATGGAAGCGAAGACGCGGTTCATTCGCCTGAGACCGTCCATCCGCCGAATCATCCGCCGGAAGCGACCCTGATGCCCGACGCGCCACAATCCGACGCCCTTACGCCGTACGCGCAGCTCCTGTCCGAGCTGCGCGCCGTCGCCGTGCTCCACTCCATCAACTCCACCCTGGGCTGGGACCAGGAGGTGATGATGCCGCCCGCCGCCGCCGGGCTGCGCGGCGAGCAGGCGGCGCTCATCTCCACGCTGATGCACGACCGGCGCACCTCCCCCCGCGTGGGCGACCTGATCGCCGCGTGCGAGGCCGACGCGGAACTGCGGGCGGACCCCGAGACGGCCGCCAACCTGTGCCGCATCCGCCGCGACTACGACCGCGCCACGCGCCTGCCCACGGAGCTGGTGCGCGAGATGGCGGAGGTGAGCACGCTGGCCATGCACCACTGGAAGGACGCGCGCGACACCGCCGACTTCGCCGCGTTCGCCCCATGGCTGGAGCAGCTGGTCAAGCTCAACCGCGACACCGCCGACGCGCTGGGCGTCCCCGAGGGCGGCGAGGTGTACGATGCGCTGCTGGAGAACTTCGAGCCGGGGATGCGGGCGGCGGAGCTGGACCGCGTGTTCCACGACCTGCGGGCGGGGCTGGTACCGCTGATCCGCGAGCTGCGCGAGAACGGCACGCCGCCGGACACGGGGTGGATGCGCATCCCGCTGGCGGAAAAGGCGCAGGTGGCGTTCAACCGCGGCGTGGTGGAGCGGATGGGGTTCGATTTCGCGGCCGGGCGGCTGGACGTATCCACCCACCCCTTCTGCGAGGGCGCGGGCCACGGCGACACCCGCCTTACGACGCGCTACGAGGAGTCGCAGCTGCTGAGCGCGCTGCACAGCACCATGCACGAGACGGGGCACGGGTTGTACGAGCAGGGGCTGCCCAAGGACCGCCGCTTCGGCCAGCCGCTGGCGGAGCCGGCCAGCATGGGCATCCACGAAAGCCAGTCGCGGATGTGGGAGAACTTCGTGGGGCGCGGCCGGCCGTTCTGGGAGTGGGCGCTCCCCGAGCTGCAGCGCCAGGTGAACGATCCCGCCGTGGCGCGGCTGGACGTGGACACCGTCTTTCGCGGGTTGAACGAGGTGCAGCCCAACCTCATCCGCATCGAGAGCGACGAGGCCACCTACAACCTGCACATCATGCTGCGCTTCGACCTGGAGCGGGCGATGCTGAGCGGCGACCTGTCGGTGGCGGACCTGCCCGGCGTATGGAACGAGCGCATCCGCGCGGACCTGGGGCTGGAGGTGCCCAGCGCGCGCGAGGGCGTGCTGCAGGACATCCACTGGTCCATGGGCGCCATCGGCTACTTTCCCAGCTACACGCTGGGCAACCTGTACGCGGCGCAGCTGTGGGAGGCGGTGCACGCCGACCTGCCGGACCTGGACGACCAGCTGCGCCGCGGCGAGCTCGGCGGGCTGCTGGCGTGGCTGCGCTCGCACGTGCACGTGCACGGCCGCCGCTACACAGCCCCCGAGCTCTGCCAGCGCGCCACCGGCCGTCCCCTGAGCCACGAGCCGCTCCTGCGGTACCTCGAGGGCAAGCTGCGTCCGGTCTACGGGCTGGGGTGAACGGGTGTGAGGGTGAACGGGTGTGAGGGTGAACGGGTGAACGGGTGAACGGGTGAACGGGTGAACGGGTGATGATATGCGGGTGTTCCCGATAACCCAGGCGTTGATTTCCTGAGGGAGCGCCACGCGGAACCCGAAGCCACGCAACCGCTTGCGCGCGACCGAAGGATCTCGCGTCGGCCGGCTCGGAGCCGGTCTTCAGCCACCGAGCGCGCCCCTCGCGTGAGCCACCACGGGTTGAAACCCGCGGCTAGAACGGCCATAAGCCCCGCCCAAGGCTCGCAAAGCTCGCCAGGCGGGGCTTCACCCGCTCGGGTCGGCCGAGCCCGCACTCCGTAGACGGTTCTTTTGTAGTTGAAGCCCCGTTCGGCGAGCGCAAGCGAGCCGAGACGGGGCTTCTGGCATTTCTAGCCGCGGGCTTCAGCCCGTGGCGGCCGACACGTGCACCACACCTCGGCCTTCCCGCCCCTACCCGCCAACTCCTTCCCGCGCCTCCGCACCCTCCCGCGCGTCCACGATCGCCGGCACCGCGATCTGCGCGGGGGCGGCGGGGGCGGCTTCGGCTTCCGGCTCGGCGGGGGGGCAGATGGGCTCCCCGTGTTCGCCGAAGCGAAGGGTTGTCGGCAGGGGCACGGGGATTTCGAACTTGGCGATGGAGAAGCTTTCCACGCTCAGCCGCGCCACGAGCGAAACCTTCGCCGCGTCCATCGTGATGAAACGCGCGTCCTGGATGGTCACCACGCCGGCGTGGATCTTCACCACCACCTCGAACGCGAAGTCCACGGACGCGAGCCCCACGGCCTCCAGCCCGTCGGCGACCACCTCCACGGCCGGCTCGCACGCCCACTCCACCTTGTGCTCCGCCAGCTCCACCGTGTTCACCTCGTTGGGCGGATGCTTCACGGGATCGCAGTACGCCTGGCAGGCGGGGTGGTGGCGCCACGCCGCCGCCAGCACGCGGTAGAAGCGCGGAGAAAGCCGGTCGCGCACCCGGTCCACCACCTGGTCCACGGCGGCGGCGCGCAGTTTGGCCGGGAGGGGCCAGCGGTCCGCCAGCACGCGCACCCGCTCGCGCAGCGGGTCGGCGATGCGCTGGTCGAAGCCCAGCAGGTCAGCCAGCGTCAGATCATCACTCACCCGTAACCTCCTTGGATACGAACAGCGGACCGGTGGCGGCAACGCGCGCCACGGTTCGTCCTGGATTCATGCGGAAGCGCAGCCGCGCGTCCCCGAACGGCATTCCCTCCACGGCCACGCGCGCGGGGGCGTCCGTCCGAAACCGCGCGCTCACCCCGGCGATCGGGGGCGCGGAACCGCGGGCGCGCATCCGCCACGCCCCCGCCGCCGCGGCGACGATCAGCAGCAGCGCCGCGAGCGCGATCCACAGCGTCTTTCGCCCGGAGTCCGCACGGGGCGCGGGCGCCGCCGGCCCCTGCGTGCCGGTCGCGGCCGGCGGCTGCACGGGCGGCGCGACTGCGACGGCGGGCGGCGGATCCAGCAGCAGCGCCACCAGGCCGCCGGGCGCCAGCCGCGCGCCGGGGCCGGGCTGCTGCGCGGTGACCCTCCACCCCACGCTGTCCGCCAGCGCGGTGTCGAACACGGCGGTGAATCCCGCGGCGGCCAGCGTGGCCTGCGCCTGCGCCTGCGTCAGCCGCCGTACGTCCGGCACCGCGCCGGAGTCCACCGCGACCGGCACGGCGGGGGTCGCGGACGTCGTCCCCGGCGTCGGCGTCGGGGTCGCTCCCGGCGTCGTTCCCGGCGTGGGGCGCTGCACGGGAGGCTGCGGCTGGGGCTGGGGACCCGCGGGCGGCGGGGGATCGGGACGGGTCGCGACCGGACCCACGCTCCCCGGCGGCACGCCGAGCGAGATGTTGACGACGGAGCCCACGCGGACGGACTCGCCGGCCTGGAAGGTGTGGCCGATCACGCGACCGCTGCCGACCACCTCGCCGGGACGCAGGCCCGCCTGCCGCACCATCTCCCGCGCGCGGTCCAGCGGCAGCCCCATGATGGCGGGCATGATGGCGCGCCGTGCCGGCACCAGCCAGACTCCGACGCGGGAGTTCGGCAGCATGGCCGATCCCGCCGCGGGCTGCTGGCGTGCGATCGTCCCCGGCGTGCCCGTCCCCGCCGCCTCCTCCAGCGTGCCGAGCGTAAGCCGCGCCGCGGACAGCGTTTCCCGCGCGTCCTCCACCGTCTGCCCCACCACGTTGGGCACGCGCACCATCATGGGGTCCGGCGCCGGCGTGTCGCGCGGCTGCTGGGCCACGCGCGCGGGGACGATCCACACCTGCACGGACGATCCGCGCAGCACCGGCATCCCCGGCCGCGGCGACTGGCGGACGATGGTTCCCGGCGCGCCGGTGCCGGCGGCTTCGGCCACGGTGCCCACCTGCAGGTCGATCCGCGCCAGCGTCGTCCGCGCGTCCTCCACCGTGCGCCCCGCCAGTCGGGGGACGGTGACCAGCGCCTGTGTTACCGGCGGCGGGCGCGTGACGGGCGGGCGCGTGACCGTCGGCTCCTGCGGAGTCGACGCCTGCGGCGCCAGCCAGAGTTGCACGGCGGACTTGGGCGCCACGGCGGAGCCCGCCCGCGGCTGCTGCTGGACGACGGTGCCCGGCGTGCCGCTCCCCTGCCCCTCCGCGACCCGTCCCACCTCCAGCCCGGCCGCCGCGAGCAGCCGCCGCGCCTGGTCCACCGTCCGCCCGGAGAGGTC
>DASTVC010000759.1:0-5026 GCA_035759295.1 Longimicrobium sp.
TTCGGGCTGGTGATCGCGGAGGCCATGGCGAGCGGGCGCGCGGTGGTTGCCAGCGCCGCCGGCGGGGCGGGGGAGATCGTGACCCCCGGCCACGACGCGCTGGCCGTGGCGCCGGGAGACGTGGAGGGACTGGCGGAGGCGATCCGCCAGCTGGCGCTGGACCCCGTCCTCCGCGACCGCCTGGGCCGCGCCGGCCGCGAGACCGCCGTCCGCCGCTTCGACCGCGCCCGCTTGGCCGCGGAGGTGGCGCCGCTGTATCGTTCGCTGACGTCGGGCGGTTGAGCCGCCGAAGCGCGGCTTGGAACGCTTCCTAGCACGCTGTATCGTTTGCTCACCTCTGCGCGTTGAGTTGGACATAGTCCGCGGCGATCCTCCGCCGCTCTCCGATCATCATCCCTGTAGATCATCCCGATGACCAACCTCCTCCGCATCCTCTCCTGCGCAGCTGCGCTGTTCGCGGCCGGCGGCCTGAGCGCCCAGACGCCTGAATGCCGGCATGGCCCGGACGACGAAAAGGGGCTCTCCGTGTCCGTCGCCATGCTGGCGCACCCCACGCGCGTGGCCGCGACGCTGGATTCGCTGCTGCGGGTGCAGGGCTACGCGGTGTCGGCGTCCCCTGCGGCAACGGGCAGCTGGAGCATCGAGCCGCGCTTTACCTGGCTTACCGAGGTGAAGGACGAAGACTGGCACGGCGAAGATCACCCCGGCGTGCTGGTGTCGGTGCAGACCGAGGCGCGCGGAGACTCCACCGCGGTGACGCTGGGCGCGCGCACGCTCTGCAAGGTGCCCGCGGTCCCGGGCGGCCCCGAGGAGATCGGCACGATGGTGGAGCTGATCTCGGCCATGACGCTGGCCGCGGGCGTGGCCGAGAGCCTGGACAGCGCCCGCGCGGCCGGAATCGACCCACTGACGCCCGTGGCTCGCCAGCAGCGGACGGTGCAGGCGCCGGAGAAGGTCGGCGAATTCCGCGTGGTGGGACGGCACGACTACCCGGACCGTCGTCTGGGCACCACCGTGCGCTACGCCGCCGACGACGAGCGGTACGTGGACATCTACGTCTATCCCGGCGTGCGCGTGGATTCCACCTGCGACGCCGCGTGCGCGGTGGACGCGGAGGCGGACGGCTTCGTGGAGAGCATTCCGGAGCTGGTGCGGGCGGGGCGCTTCGAGCAGCTGGAGGTGGCGGGCGACGAGCGGTTTCAGCCCGCCGCCGGCGCGGAGTGGGCGTACGGGCGGCACCTGTCGCTCAAAGGGCGCAGCGAGGGCGTGGTGGTGGACTCGCACTATTTCCTGTACTCGTTCCCCGGCTTCTTCCTGAAGGTGCGCGCCACCTTTCCGCCCTCGCCGGACGCACTCGCGGACGTAAAAGCATTCCTCGTCGAACTGCTGGGCACGCTGATGGCGCCCTCCGAGTGAATTCCCTGGGCGGAACCGGCGTCGGAATGACGATCCGCGCGCTGCACGTCTATCCCGGCAACCTGTACGGCGGGGTGGAGCGGATGCTGGCCACCTTCGCCGCCACGCGCGTCGAGGGGCTTGAGCAGCGGTTCACGCTCTGCTTCGAGGGGCGGTTGGCGGATGAAGTGCGGGCCGCGGGTGCGCCGCTGGAGATGCTGGGGGCGGCGCGGGTGAGCCGGCCGTGGACGGTGGTGCGGGCGCGGCGGCGGCTCGCGCGGATGCTGGACGATGCGCGGCCGGACGTGATGATCTGCCATTCGTCGTGGACGCAGGGACTGTTCGGCGACGTGGCGCGGACGCGCGGGATTCCGCTCGTCTTCTGGCTGCACGACGCGGTGACGGGCCAGACGTGGGCGGACGGATTCGCCAGGCGTACGCGGCCGGATCTCGCCATCTGCACCAGCCAGTTCGCGCGGGGAACGCTGCCGCTGCTGTGGAAGGGCGTGGCGTCCGACGTCATCTATCCCCCGGTACCGCAACGAGACGCGGGCGCGTCGGATGGCGGGATGGTACGCGCGCGGCTCCAGACGCCGGCGGACGACGTGGTGATCCTGCAGGCGAGCCGGATGGAGCCGTGGAAGGGCCACCGGCTGCTGATCGAGGGGCTGGGCCGCCTGCGCGACGTGGGCGGATGGACGGCCTGGATCGCGGGGGGCGCGCAGCGGCCGCACGAGGAGGCACACCTGGCCGAGATGTACGCGCTGGCGCAGAGCCTTGGCATCGCGCCGCGCATCCGCTTCCTGGGCCAGCGCGACGACGTCGCCGCGCTCATGGTCTCCGCCGACCTGCTCTGCCAGCCGAACCTGGGTCCCGAGCCCTTCGGTATCGCGTTCGTCGAGGCGATGCACGCAGGGCTCCCCATCGTCGCGACGGCCATCGGTGGCGCGAAGGAGATCGTCGACGCGGCGTGCGGCATCCTGGTGCCGCCGGAGGACCCCGCCGCGCTGGCGGACGCGCTCCGCCAGCTGATCGCCGCGCCCACCCTCCGCGCGCAGCTGGGCGCGGCAGGCCGGGCGCACGCCCGCGCCCTGTGCGATCCGGAGCAGCAGACCGCGCGGCTGCGTGACGTACTGGCGGGGGTGGTGCGACCCGCGCGCGGGAGCGGATAAATCCGCCGCAACAACACCGGAAAGCCCCACAAACTGCGTGGGGCTTCAACTGCGAGAGCGGGCGGATGGGGTTGTCCGCGAAGGCGGACAGCATGAGGTCGTTGCCGCGATTTTAATCGCTCTCCCAGGGCATGCCGACGCGGCGAAGCACACCGGGATGCCTCCACGCGCACGGATTCGTGAACAACCCCTGCCCGCCAATCCGCGAAGGCGGATTTCGTGTGGTTGTTGCAGCGAATTCATTCGCCCTTGCGGGCCGCCCACACCTCACCCCGCCGGAATCGCGAATCTCCACCATCCCCCCGACACCGCCCGCATCTGGTCACCACCGGGAACAGGTGAGTAGATTGGCGTTCGCACGGCCCCGGCTCCTTCTCGGAAGTTTCTGCACGCCCGGATGACGCAACCCGCCCACACCACGGAAGAGCGCGCGCGCCGCAGCCTGGGCGCCAGCGGCGACGCCATCTACCGCATGGTGCAGCGCGCCGTGGCCGCGCGGCACCCCGGGGGCGGCACGCTGGTGGACGTGGGCTGCGGATCGGGGCAGCTCTGGCCGCATGTCCGCCCCCACTTCGGCCGCTACGTGGGGGTAGATGTCGTTCGATACGACGGCTTTCCCGCCGACGGCGAGTTCATCGCGCTGGACCTGGACCGCGGCGCGGCGCCGCTGCCGGATGCTGTCGCCGACGTGGCGGCGGGGGTGGAGACCATCGAGCACCTGGAGAACCCGCGCGCCTTCGTCCGCGAACTGACGCGGCTGGCGAAGCCGGGCGGGTGGATCATCATCACCACCCCCAACCAGCACAGCCTGCTCAGCAAGACGCGGTTCGTGCTGCGCGGCGAGCACGCGGCGTTCACCGACACGTCGTATCCCGCGCACCTCACCGCGCTGCTGGCCGTGGACCTGCGGCGGATGGCGGCGGAGTGCGGGCTGGAGGACGTGGCGATCGAGTACAGCGGGCGCGGGCGGGTGCCATCGACCGGAACGCACTGGCCGTCCGCGGTTTCCGCCGCGTTCCCCCGCGCGCTGAGCGACAACCTGCTGCTGGCGGGGCGCAAGCCGCATGGCTGACCTGCGTCCGCCGCCGGCGTGGTTCCGCGCCGCGCGCGCCGTGGTCCGCCGCCTTCCCGCCGGCCGCTTTCGCGCCTTCGAGCGCCTGAGCCGCATCGACCTGCCGCCGTTCGAGGACCGCCTGGCGGAGGAGGTGGGCGGCGCGCGCTACGGGTGCGACCTGCGCAACGTGATCGCGCGCGAGGCGTGCCTCACGGGGCGGACGGCGCCCGCGGAGACGGCGGCGCTGCGCGCGTCGCTGCCGCCGGGCGGGACCTTCGTGGACGTAGGCGCCAACTGGGGGTACTTCACCCTGGTCGCCGCGCACGCGGTCGGATCCGCCGGGCGCGTGGTCGCGCTGGAGCCGGATCCGCGGGTGCACGCGGAGCTGGCCGCCAACCTGGCGCGGAACGGAATCCGCAACGTGGCCGCGCTGGCCGTCGCCGCGTCGGACCGCGCGGGCGAAGCGGTGCTGGCGGGGTATGCGGAGGCGGACCGCAACCGCGGCGTCAGCAGCCTGGTCGCCGCGCCCGCGGGGGACGCGCCGTCGTTCGCCGTGCGCACGGCACCGCTGGACGACCTGCTGGACGAGCAGGGGGTAGAATCCGTCGACCTGGTGAAGATCGACGTGGAGGGGGCGGAGGAGCTGGTGGTGCGGGGGATGGCGCGGGGGCTGGCGGCGGGGCGGTATCGGCGGATTCTCGTCGAGCTGCACCCCGGGCAGCACCCGGACCCCGCGCGGCTGGGAGCAACGATGTACGGGATGATGAACGGAGCCGGATACCGCGGCGGGTGGATCGACACGGGGCCGGAGGCGGAGCGCGCGGCGCTGTACGGCCGCGCGGCCGCCGTCCCGCGGCTGCGGCCGATCGCCGGCGACGAGCCCCTGGGCCCGTGGCCGCACCAGCTGTGGACGCTTCCCGGGATGGAGATCGCGTGAACACCGTCGCCCGCCCGCTTCCCTACGCCGCGCCGTACGGCACCCCCCGGGCCCGGCCGCGCGCCGCGTTTCCGTGGGTGCCGGCGTTCATCGTCTTCCAGCTCCTCTGCCAGCTCGTCCTGATCACCGGCGACATCGGCTGGGCGCGCATGCTGGTGCGCATGGCCGCGTTCGGAGCCAGCCTGGCGCTGGTGGTCGGGCTGCGCGGCCGCGGCTCGGCGCACCCGGCGGCGGGGCCGGCGGTGCTGGCGCTGGCGGTGCTGGGGATCTGCGTCTTCCATCCGGAGACGCGCAGCCTGGTGGGCGGCGTGGCGCAGGTGGGGCTGTACGCGGCCGTGCTGGGGCCGCTGTTCTGGGTGCCGCGCCTTACCAGCATCGATCTGCGGATGCTGCGCCGCGCCGTCGTCATCCTCTGGGTCTTCCACACCCTGAGCGCGGCGATCGGGGTGATGCAGGTGTATCGCCCCG
>DASTVC010000760.1:0-4924 GCA_035759295.1 Longimicrobium sp.
AGGCGGATCGGCGCGTCACAGGAAGCTGCGGACGTACCAGTCGATCATCGCCTGGCCAAAGGGCTCGGTGATGGCGGCGCCGACGGCCAGGAAGATGCCGAAGGGCACCAGCTTTCCCGTCCGCATGGTGATCGGCGTAAAGATCAGGCTGCCGAACAGCGCGCCCAGAAAGAGCGTCAGCAGCACGCCCAGGGGGCCCAGGAACGCGCCCACCATCGCCATCATCTTGATGTCCCCGCCCCCCATCGCGGGCTTCTTGAACGCCCACTCGCCCACCACCGCCACCAGCCACAGCAGACCGAACCCCACCGCCGCGCCGATCACCGCCCGCTGCGGCGTAATCCCGCCCGGCGCGAACGAGAGCGCCAGCCCGATCACCAGCCCGCCCAGGGTGAACTGGTCGGGGATGATGTACGTCCGCGCGTCCGACAGCGCGATCCCCAGGAGCAGGGTGAAGAAGAGCGCCACCGACAGCGTCTGCCACGACAGCCCATGGCGCCACGCCGCCGTCACCCACAACGCCGCCGTCAGCAGCTCCACCAGCGGGTACTGGACGGAGATGCGGGCGCCGCACGCCCGGCACTTTCCGCGCAGCCACAGCCACCCCAGCACCGGCACGTTGTCGTACCACTTGATGCGCGTGCCGCATGAGGGGCAGCTGCTGGGGGGCGAGACCACCGACTTGTCCTCGGGCCAGCGGTACACGCAGACGTTGAGGAACGAGCCCACGCACGCGCCCACCAGGGCGGCGTAGGCCATCACCAGGTACTCCGTCAGTCTGTCCACGACGCCTCAGCGCAGCAGTTCGTACAGCAGGATGGCGCCGGCGGCCGCCACGTTCAGCGACTCCGCCCGCCCGCGGATGGGAATGCCCACCACGCGGTCCGCCCGCGCCCGCGTATCCTCCGAAATCCCCGCCCCTTCGTTCCCCAGCACCAGCGCCGCGCGCCGCGGACGGGGATCGGGGAGCGCCTCCCCTCCCGCCGCGGCGGCCAGCGTGGCAAAGCCGCGGGAAGATAGCCACGGCGACAACCCCTCCCAATCCGCCGCGACCACCGGAAGGCGAAAGGTGGAGCCCATGGCCGCGCGCACGGACTTGGGGTTCCACGGGTCCACCGTCCCCGGCAGCGCGACGAGCCCCGCGGCGCCCAGCGCCTCGGCCGTGCGCGCCAGCGTGCCGAAGTTGCCGGGGTCCTGCACCGCGTCCAGCACCACGATCACCGCCGGCTCCACGTCGGCAGCGAGGTCTTCGAGCCCCGCGGTGGGGATGGCCGCGACGGCCAGAATCCCCTGCGGTGTCTCCGTATCCGCCAGCGCGGCAAGCTCGCGCTCCGTCGCTTCGTGTACGGCAACTCGTTTGGCCGCAAGCATATCCAGCAGCGCACGTCCCCTCGGGGTGTCCCCCAGGGTGGACGCCGCGAGCGCGAAGCGCAAGGGGAGCCCGGAGGCGGCCAGGTCCTCGACCGCGCGCACGCCTTCGGCCAGGAAAAGGCCCTCGGCTTCACGTGTTTTCCGCTGGCGCAGCGAGCGCAGCAGGCGCTCTTCGCGGCGGCTCAGCACCGGGCTCCCACATGGTCCGGTCCTTGCTTTCCCCAGCTACCCAAGTCTTCACCGTCCGAATGGAGAATCATATGTCGCAAGCACTTAGGCGCGTGTTCCGGCGCACGGCGGCCGTTGCCTGCCTGTGCGGGGCCGGCGCCGCCGCCGCGGGGTGCGCCCCGCCGGTGAGCACGCAGCAGGAAGTGGCGCTGGGCGCCGACTACTCGGCCCAGATCAACCGCCAGCTGCCGCTGCTGAACGACCAGGGCACGCTCAGCTACACGAACCAGATCGGCTCGCAGCTGGCCGCCATCGCCGATCCGCGCGGAATCCGCTACCACTTCTACGTGGTGAACTCCGACGTTGTCAACGCCTTTGCCCTGCCGGGCGGCTACGTCTACGTGAACCGCGGCATCATCGAGCGCGCCGACAACCTGTCGGAGTTCGCCGGCGTGCTGGCCCACGAGGTGGGCCACGTGGCGCAGCGGCACAGCATCGAGCAGCTGCAGCGGGCGCAGAACGCCAACCTGGGCCTGAACGTTCTCTACGGCGTGCTGCTGGGCCGCAACCCGTCGGGCGTGGAGCAGGCGGGGATCCAGGTGGGCGGCAGCGCCGTGTTCGCCGGCTACACCCGCGACGCGGAGCGCGAGGCCGACCAGGTGGCCGTGGGGTACATGGTGCGGGCGGGGTACAACCCCAACGGCCTGCCCTCGTTCTTCGAGGAGCTGCTGTCGCTGCAGCGGGGCCAGCCCAGCCGGGTGGAGCAGTGGTTCAGCACGCACCCCACCACGTCCGAGCGGGTGGCCAACACGCGGGCCATCATCTCCCGCACGCCGGGGGCGCAGGCCTCCAACCTGACCACCGACACGCGCGCGTACCAGAGCTTCCGCTCGCGCGTGATGTCGCTGCCGGCGCCGGCGGACCGCCGCCGGTGAGCCCGCGGGGAACGTTCGCATCCGGGGGCCGGCCGCGCGCCGGCCGGCCCCTGCGCGCGGCCGCGGCCCTGGCGGCGGCGCTGGCGCTGGGCGGGTGCGTGAACGAGGCGCGCGAGGTGGCCATCGGAAACCAGATCGCCTCGCAGATCAACGCCCAGATCCCGCTGGTGCAGGACGTTCCGCTCAACCTGTACGTAACCGACCTGGGCCGGATGATCGCGCACCACAGCGCGCGTCCGGAGCTGCAGTACTACTTCTACATCGTCGACAGCCCGGCGCTCAACGCGTTCGCCCTGCCGGGCGGGCACATCTACGTCAACCGCGGCCTCATCGAGCGCACCAGCGACGTATCGGAGCTGGCCGGCATCCTGGCGCACGAGATCGGGCACGTGGCGGCGCGGCACGGGGCGCAGAACCTGGAGCGGCAGATGCGCACGCGCTCCATGGCCCGGGTGATGTACCAGCTCATCCTTGACCGCGAGCCCATGCTCAAGGCCGAGGCGCTGGAGGTGGGGAGCGCCCTGTGGAACGCGCAGAACTCCCGCGCGGCCGAGCAGGAGGCGGACCATCTCGCCGTGGAGTACCTGGTGCAGAGCGGCGTGGACCCTCGGGGGATGCTCAGCCTGTTCAGTGCCTTGTGGGAAGAGGAGCAGCGCGTGCCCGCCAGCACGTCGGTGTCGTGGTTCAGCACGCACCCGGGCACCGCGCAGCGCATGCAGGCCACCCGCGAGCAGATTCGCCTGCTCCCGGAGCCGGCCCACGCGCTGGCGCGCAACAACGCGAGCTACGACGCGTTCCTGCGGCGCCTCTCGCAGCAGCCGCCCTCGCTGGGCGGCATCCTGATGCCCGCCAACCATCCCATGGCGGGGCGGTAGTCGGGGGGCCCCCTCACCCGTTCGCCTGGGCTCGCACCAGCGTGCGGAGTGTTCCCGGCCTGTCATTTCGAGGCCCGCACGCGCCCATCCGCACGTCTCGCGTAACCGGTCGCGGGCCGAGAAATCTGGCGTCAGAGATCGCGAGGGTGGACGCGGCAGCTTCGCACCACGCTTGCAGCCGTGACGCGACCTGACAAAGCCGCCGCGGGGGTGGCGCGCACGACAGGCGCGGAAGCAGCCGAGATTTCTCAGTCCCGCGCAGGGGTTTCGGGCATTGGCCAGCGCAGCGCGGCGCTCCTTCGAAATGACAGTTGGGTGCGTGGCGCGGATGATCGGAGGCCCACGTGCGGTTGAAGCCCCGTTCGGCGAGCGCCAGCGAGCCGGGACGGGGCTTGTCGCTTTCCCAGCAGCGGGTTTACCCGCTCATCGCCCGCGCGCATCACCGCGCTCGCCGACGACGATGCGGCGCGGTGCCCTTGCGGCCCCGCGCCGCTTCCGTTTCCATTCGCCCGGACGATTCCGTTCGATCCCTGATCCACACGCGCAGCCGCGGATGAGCATTCCCATCGCACTCACCATCGCCGGGTCCGATTCCGGCGGCGGCGCCGGCATCCAGGCAGACCTCAAGACCTTTCACGCGTTCGGCTGCTTCGGCACCAGCGCCATCACGGCGATCACGGTGCAGAACACGCGCGGGGTCACCGGGGTGCACGCCATCCCGGTGGATACCGTCCGCGCGCAGATCGCCGCCGTGGCCACGGACCTGCCCCCCGCCGCGTGCAAGACGGGGATGCTGGCGACGGCTGATCTCGTCCGCGCCGTCGCCGCGTCCATCCGCGAGCACGCGCTGCCCAACTACGTGCTGGACCCCGTGATGGTGGCCACCAGCGGCGACCCGCTGCTGGACGCCGACGCGCAGCAGACCATCGTCCACGAGCTGCTGCCGCTGGCGGCGTGCGTCACGCCCAACCTGGACGAGGCAGAGATCCTGGTGGGCTTCGCGGTGCGGGATGTCGACGCGATGCGGCGCGCGGCGCGGGCGCTGGTGGAGCGCGGGGCGCGTTCGGCGCTGCTCAAGGGCGGCCACCTGCAATCCGCCGAGCTGGTGGACGTGCTGTTCGACGGGGCGGAGTGGCACGAGTGGCGCCGGCCAAAGCTGGACACGCGCAGCACGCACGGCACCGGGTGCACCCTGTCAGCCGCCATCGCCGCCGGCCTGGCCCACGGCCGCCCCCTGCGCCAGGCGGTGGAAGACGCGCTGGACTACGTGCAGCGCGCGATGGCGGCCGCGCCGGGGCTGGGGTCGGGTCACGGGCCGCTGAACCACCTGGTGGCGGGGCGGGTGTAGGGCCGCTGGACGCACCGAAGGCCGCCACGGGCTAGAAGCCCGCGGCTAGAAATGCCAGAAGCCCCGTCTCGGCTCGCTTGCGCTCGCCGACCGGGGCTTCAACTGCTCGTTGCTTCATCCCCCACACCGCGGGAGACGCGCCGCACGCGTTCGCGACGTTTATGCAATGCCCCCGTTTGCTGTACCAGTAGCTATGGGAGTGTTGTTAGGACTTGAACTGCTTCCTG
>DASTVC010000761.1:0-16277 GCA_035759295.1 Longimicrobium sp.
GCCCGCCGTGGAGCGCCCGGTTCCACTTCGCCAGGTCCGCCGCCGTCGAGCAGATGCCGCCCGCCCCCAGCTGCTGCGAGGGATGCAGGGCGACGGGCGGCGAGAGCGTCCCGTCGAAGGCGCGGTTGTACCCGGTGGCCCTGCCACCCGCGTCGGCGTCCGCGCAGGACCGGAGCGTGGCAAGCCCGAGCGGCTGCGCGATCTCGTCCCGCAGCGCGGCCGCGTACGGTCTGCCGTACAGCTTCTCGACCAGGACGCCCAGGAGCAGGTAGCCGGTGTTCGAATAGAGGAACGTGGTGCCGGACCGCGCGGCCATCGTGTCGCGCGCCGCCTGCGTGATGAGCGCCTCGCCCGAGAGGTTCTCGTCGATGCGGGACGGGTTCACGAAGCTCCGCTGCAGCCCGGAGGTGTGGTTGAGGAGCTGCTCGATGGTGATCGCCCTCCACTCCGGCCGCAGGCCCGGCAGGTAACGGCCGATGGAGTCGCCCAGCGCCAGCCGGCCGCGATCGACCAGCCGGAGCACCAGGGCCGCGGTGAACTGCTTGCTGTTCGATCCGATCGCGTAGCGGGTCGACGGGTCCGCCGCGCGGCCGCTCGCGGCGTCTGCCCGCCCCCACGCCCGCTGGACCAGCGTCTCGCCGCCGCGCGCCACGGTGACGGAGACGCTGGGCACGCCCTGGGCGAGCAGGCCGGCCCGCACCACGGAATCGACGAGCGCCCCCAGCGCTTCGGCGGAGGGGGGCGGGCCGCTGACGGGCGTCTGCTGGGCGGCGAGGAGCGACGGCGTCGCGGCGAGCAGGGCCGTCACGACATGGCGAACTGCAGGGGACATGGGGGGCACCTCGAGCGGATGGGGTCTGCGCAGGCTGGATCCGATCGGCTCCATCGCGAGACGGGCCCGGGGCGCGGCGATCGGTGCACGGGCGAAGGGTAGGCCGCGGCGCCTGCCCCTTCAACGCATCCTCCGCCGAGTGGCAGATCGGAACCGCCGAGTGGCGGCGGGCGGGCAGGATGCGCAAACGACGGAGCCGCCCCCGTGACGCCGGGGGCGGCTCCAGATGCATCGCGGTTCTTCCAGCGCGGCCGTCAGTCCTCGTCGAGCGACGACCTGATCTCGGCGATCACCCATTCGTCCTCTTCCACCCGCGGCCGCGCGCGCAGGGTGTCTGCGGATCGTGCGTCCGGAATGCGCCCCAGCGGCCACGCCGCGTGCCCGCGGTCCAGCGGCTCCTCGTCGTTCAGCGCGGCGGCCAGCGCGGGGACGGAGTAGGGCGAGCCCTCTCGCACGAGGGCGGATTGGTGGCGTGGAGCCAGCATCTCGATTCGGCCGGCAAGATCTCTTCTGTCGGCGCGCGGACCCTCCTGCCGGATGCGATGCAGCGCCTCGTTTATCAGGGAATCACTGTCACTTCTGCTTTGCGCATGCCGGGTCTCCATACGCCTGCCGGCGCCTGAAGACGAGGCTTGGAGCCGCCGGGGGCGCGCGCTACGTTGAGTGGCGGCATCCGCAAGAAAGGGATCTTCTGGCTACCCTCTCTCAGGCAAAACAGCGTCACGCGGCCTACTATTCCATCGTGCTGCAGCAGGCGCAGGAGCACTACCTTCGCGGCGGCGGCGCGGCGGAGGCCGCGCTGGCGACGTACGATCCCGAGGCGCCGAACGTGATGGCCGCGATCGGCTGGGCCGTGGACCAGTGGCCGCGAGATCGCGAGGCCGCACGGTTGTGCAGCGACTTCATGGGCTACGGGCTGCACATCCTCGACCTGCGACTCCCCGCCCAGGCGCGCGTGCCTCTGCTGCGCGCGGCGCTGGAGGCGGCGCGCTCGCTGGCCGATCTGAGCGCGCAGGGCGTGCACCTGGGGAACCTCGGTCTCGCCTGCTCCGCTCTCGGCCGGCTGGACGAGGCGATGGAATGCCACGAAGAGGCGCTGGTCATCGACGTTCGGACGGACCGCCGTAACGGACAGGCGGCCAACCACCTCAACATGGCGTCCATCCACTACCGGCGTGGCGACTTCGACCGCGCGATCTCCGGGTACGAAGAGGCGGTGGAACAGTTCCGTGCCCTGGGTTCACGGCGCGGCGAGGCCGAGGCACTCGGCAACCTGGGGCTGGTCTTTACGGTGCTCCTGCGGGTGGACGACGCAGACCGCGTGCTCCGCGAGCAGCTGCGGATTTCACGCGAAGAAGGCGATCGTGTGGGAACGGCCAACGCGCTCGGGTGCCTGGGCGTGCTCTGCGATCTGCGGGAGGATTATCCGGGAGCCGTGGAGCTGTACGAGGAGTCCCTGCGGGAGAGCCGCGCCATCGGCGATCGCGAAGCAGAGGCGGTGCGCCTGGGAAATCTCGGCATCGCGTACAAACACCTCGGCAACGTGCGGCGGGCACGTGAGCTCTTTCACCAGCAGCTGCGGATCTCGCGGGAGGCAGGGCGACGGGAGGTCGAAGGAGACGCGCTCGCCAGCCTGGCCTCCGTTCACGACGGCATGGGCGAGCACGGCCACGCCCTGGAGCTGTACGATCAGGCGATCCTGGCCGCGAGGGAGGCGGGCGACGTTCACGGCCAGGCGATCCGCATGTACAACCGCAGCATGACCCTGGCCCGGGTCGCCGGCCCCGGCGCCGCGGCAGACGCGGCGTTCCCCGCCATGGTCATGATGGAGATGATGCGCAGCCCCCACGCAAGGGAGGTAAAGACGCGGATCGCCCTCTGGCGCCTTGCCGCCCTGGCCGGAGCACTGCGACGACAGGCTCGCGACACGGAGTTTGCCACGACCGATCAGATCGCCGCATTCCTGAATGTCGGGACGCACCCTCAATGAGGAGCCGGATCCATGAGCAAAGCCACCGTTCTCTTCTTCGCCGCGGATCCACTTTCGACCCATCCCACCCGGCCGAGCCCCCGGCTGCAGCTGGACGAGGACGTCCGGCGCACCCGCGAGAAGGTGCGCGCGGCGGAGCACCGCGACGCGCTGGTGTTCGACCTGCGCCTGTCCGCGCGTCCGGACGACCTGATCCAGGCACTCAACGAGACGTCCCCCCAGGTGGTGCACTTCAGCGGCCACGGCTTCAGTAAGGGACTGGTGCTGGTGGGCAGCGACGGCGGCCCCCACCTGGTGGGCCCCGACGCGCTCGGGCGGCTCTTCACGGTTTTTCGCGGCGATATCCGGGTGGTGGTGCTGAACGCGTGCCTCACCCTGCCGCAGGCGCAGGCCATCGCCGGCGCCGTGGGGTGCGCCATCGGGACCCGGGAAAAGATCTCCGATGAAGCCGCCATTACCTTCGGCGCGTCGTTCTACCGCGCCCTGGCGTTCGGGCATTCCGTGCAGACGGCGTTCGAGCAGGCGTGCGTGGCGCTCGCGTTGGAGCACCCGGGCGAGGAAGAGACCCCGCAGCTCATCGCCGGCCCCGGGGTGGACCCCGCCCAGCTCTTCGTGGTCCGCGGCGAAGACCGGGAGGGTGTCACCGACGCCGGAGGTCTTCGCGCGGCGGTCGAGCGCCTCGTCGCGGGGAGCGACACGAGCCAGGATCGCAGCCGGGTGCAGCAGGCACTGCTGGCGGGACGGATCGTCTACACGGCGGGGGAGCGGCCGGCCGGTGCGGGCGGAGGCACCACCGGAACGCTGATCGTGACCGGCGGCCAGGACCGGCTCGAGCTCGCGGTGCCCGACTACGAACGCCTGCGGGAGCGGCTCTTCCCGCCACCGCAAGGCATTGCCCCGCCCTTTCCGGAGCTCCTGTTCATCGGCCGCGAACAGGCGCTGAACGACGTGAAGGGGCTCCTCGGCGTGGGCGGCGCACCCGGGGCGCCGTCACGCACCGCCATCGTGCGCGGCTGGCCCGGCGTCGGAAAGACGACCCTGGTCAGCGTCCTCTCGCGCGACCCGGAGGTGGCGAAGCGGTACACCGACGGCGTGCTCTGGACCTCGCTCGATCAGAACCCGTCCCTGATGACGATCCTGGCGGGGTGGGGACGCGCGCTCGGCCGGGACGACCTGCTGCGTCTGGCGTCTCCCGAAGAGGCGGTGCAGCAGCTGACCGCCCTGCTCCGCGACAGGAAGATGCTGCTGATCGCCGACGACGTCTGGGAGGCGGCGCACGGCGCGCTCTTTCAGCAGGCGCGGAGCGGCGGTTGCGGGCTGCTGATCACCACCCGGCTGCCGGAGGTCGCGGACGCGCTGGCACAGACCGAGAACGCCATCTATCCCCTCCCCGTCCTGGCGGAGGACGACGCGCTCAAGCTCATGCGCATCCTCGCCCCCGCGGTCGTGGAGCAGCACCCGGACGAGTGCCGGGAGCTGGTAACGGATCTGGAATGCCTCCCTCTGGCGCTCCACGTAGCCGCACGGCTGCTGCGGGCGGAGGCACGCCTGGGCCTGGGAGTGTCGGAGCTGCTGAAGGACATCCGCGAGGGGGCCGCGCTGATCGAGGCCAGGGCGCCCGCGGACCGCGTGGAGCGCGGGACGATTCCCACGGTGGCCGCGCTGCTGCAAAAGAGCACCGACGTGCTCGACGAACATACGCGCGACTGCTTTGCGTATCTCGGCGCCTTTGCGCCCAAGCCGGCCACCTTCGACCTGGAGGCCATGCGGTCGGTGTGGGAGGTGGACGACCCCAGGCCCGTGGTGCGCGAGCTGGTGGAGCACGGACTGCTGGAGCCGGCCGGCGCCGGGAGGTTCCAGATGCACGCCCTGCTGGTAAAGCACGCCCTGTCGTTCCTGACCTGATCCGGCCATGCCCAGCCTGCGGGCCGCCCAGCTGCGCCATGCCAGCCATTACAACGGCCTGCTGTCCGCATCCGGGCAGATGTTCCGGCAGGGCGGAGAAGGTGTTGCGGGCGGGCTGCGGCTGTTCGACCAGAATGAGGGGAACATCCGGGCCGCCTGGGCGCGGGCATCGTCATACGCCTCCGACGACGCGCGGGCGGCCGGGCTCTGCAGCAGCTTTCCCGGTGCCGGGGCCCATCTCTTCTTCCTGCGCCAGCATCCGCGGGAACGCATCCACTGGCTGAAGGCCGCGCTCCACGCCGCGCGCCGGCTGGAACAGCGCGAACTGGAGGGCAGGCACGCGGGAAACCTGGGGGTGGCCTGCTGGGCCCTGGGCGACACCGCCGGCGCCGTGGAATACTGCGAGCTGGACCTGCGGATCGCCCGGGAGCTGGGCGACCGCGTGGGGGAGAGCAGCGCCCTGAACAACCTGGCGAACGCGTATTATTCCGCGGGAGATTTGCGGAAGGCGATCGAGCTGTACGAGCAGCAGCTGGCGATCACGCGCGAGGTGGCCGACCGCCAGGGCGAGGGGGTGGCCCTCAACAACCTGGGGAACGCGTACGGCGATCTGGGCGAGACGGAGCGCTCCGCCGGCTGTTACCGGCAGTCGCTGGCAATCAAGCGCGAGGTGGGAGACCGGCAGGGCGAAGGCAACGCCGTGGGCAACCTGGGTATCGCCTGCGCCGAGATGGGGGAGTACGGCCGCGCCCTGCGGCACTACGAACAGCAGCTGGCGATCACGCGCGAGCTGGGCGACCGCCGGGGCGAGGGAAACGCGCTCTTCAACGCCAGCCAGGCGCTGGACAGGCTCGGCCGGCGCGCCGAAGCCATCGCGCACGCCAGGGCCGCGCTCAGGATCCGCGTGGAGATCGAGGATCCGAACGCGGGGAAAGTACGCGCCGCGCTGGATGAATGGGGGCAAGCGTAGCCGCGGGCGGGCGGTGGCGGAGCTCCGCGCCCGGTCGGGCGGACGAGCGGGCGGACGGAGCGCGCGGCTACTTCCAGACCTGCCACCAGCGCTTGTCCAGGCGCCCCCGCAACCGGGTGACGAACTCCTCCACGCTTTCGGCACGGGGGTCCTCGCATTCGCGGACCCGTTCCAGGGCCGCCTCGCCGGCATTCAGGGCGCGGCGCGGCTCCCCCGCCAACTCGTGGACCATCGCGAGTCCGGCCAGCGCCCTTCCCTCCCCCCGTACGTCCTGGATCTCCCGAAAGACGACGAGGGCCCGCTCCAGCATTTCCGCCGTCCCCCCGGCCTCACCCTCCGCCAACCGGCTCATGGCGACGTTTACGAGCGTAGACGCCTCCGTCTCCCGGTCGCCGATCTCGCGCGCGAGGGCCAGACACTGCGCAAAGTACTGGGCCGCCGCGTCCCCATCCCCCAGGGCCAGACGGCTCCTCGCCAGGTTGCCCAGGCAGCGCGCCTCGTGCTCCCGGTTTCCGAGTGTGCGGTCGATCCGCAGGGCCGCCTCGTACAACCCCACGGCGCGCGCGGGGTCGCCCATGGCCGCGGAGACGTTGCCCAGGTTGTTGAGGGCGATGCTCTCCGAGTGCCGGTCACCGATCTCCCGGGCGATGTCCAGCTGCTCGCCGTAGCAGG
The DNA here is from genome assembly GCA_035759295.1 of Longimicrobium sp. Lineage (GTDB taxonomy): Bacteria > Gemmatimonadota > Gemmatimonadetes > Longimicrobiales > Longimicrobiaceae > Longimicrobium. The sequence goes on from DASTVC010000761.1 coordinate 6,370, forward strand.
CGAGCGCACGCTCCGTCTCGCCCAGGTCGGAGCAGGCGTTTCCCGCATTGGCCAGGGCCAGCGACTCCAGCTGGCGGTCGCCGGTCTCCCGGGCCAGCGCCAGCTGTTCCTCGTAGAAGCTCAGCGCGCGCCGCCGGTCGCCCAGGGTGGCGTACACGTTTCCCAGGTTGCCCAGGTCGGCGCACTCGCCCCGCCGGTTCCCCAGCTCGCGGTCCAGCTTCAGCGCCGCCTCGTGGCATTCGGCGGCGCGGCGGGTCTCGCCGAGGACGAAGAGCGCCAGCCCGAGGTTGCCCAGGCTGGCCGCCTCCCCCGGCAGGTTCCCCTCCTCGTGGTCCAGGGACAGGGCGCGCTGGTGGCATTCGACGGCCTGGTGGAATTGCGAGAGCGCGTGGTAGGCGGTCCCCAGGTTGCCCAGGGCGGTCGCCTCACGGCGGCGGTCCCCCAGTTCCCGGACGATCCGCAGCTGCTCCAGGTGATGTTCCGCCGCCTTTCTGAAATCACCCACGGCCATGCAGGCGGAGCTCAGGCTGCCCAGCGCGTCCGCCTCGCCCTGGCGGTTGCCGGAATCACGATGAAGCCGCAGGCTCGCCGCGGCGTGTTCCTCGGCCTGCGACGGGTGCCCCAGGTGCGACAGGACGTGCGCGAGGTTGCCGTGATGCACCGCCTGCGCGTTCCGGTCGCCCAGGCGCCGGGCCGCGTCGAGCGCGGCCTCCAGCCAGCGGCGGCGCTCCGGCGGGGGGAGCCTCAAGCCGAAGATGTATGCCCCGGCGTCGGCGTACGCGCTGCAGAGGGCGGCCGCCTCGGGGTCCGTTCCGGAGTGCCGCTCGGCCCACCCCTGCCCCCTGCGTATGTTCACCCATTCGGCGTCGAAGCGCTGTGCGGCTCCCTCGAGCGAACCGCCGCCCTCGGCGTACAGCGCGTCGATGCCGCCGAGCAGCCGCAGGTAGTGCCGTGAGGTCCGCAACCATGCCTCGTGAAGCGTCGGGGGCATCGGTTTTCCTTCGCTGGTTGCCGGGCGGGGACTCTCCACGCCGGCCACACGGCCGAGGTCGAGCGTGTCCTCCGCCGGGCGAGGACGGTATTGTTCCCTGCCCCGGCCGTCTACACCAGGGGAGTTCGATCGGCCGCGGCCGCCCCGTGGCCAGTCTACGGCACAGCCACGGGCAATCCAACGATCGTGCACCGCCGATCGAGACCGCCCGGACCGCCAGAAGGACCCAGCGGAGACCCCATGGCCACACTTCTCGAGGCGGGCCTGCGCCATGCGCGCTACTATCTGGCCGTGCTTCGTGCCGCCGACCGGCGGTTCGTCCGCGGCGGTGACGGCGCGCCCGAGAGCGTCGCGAGGCTCGACCAGGAGTGGACCAACATCGTCCTGGCACAGCGATGGGCGCGGGAGCGTACGCCGCATGAGCAGGACGCGGCGCGGTTGTGCAGCCGCTTCGCGGACGCGGGGCGGCAGCTGATCGCCTTTCGTCTCACACCCCTGGAACGGGTGGAATGGCTGCACGCAGCCCGCGCAGGCGCGCACCGCTGCGGCGACCGCCGGGCAGAGATCGTCCACCTGGGCAATCTTGCATCGGCGTATACGCGGCTGGGGCAGCCCGAGCGCGCCATCGAGCTCCTGGAGATGCGGATGCACCTCGCGCAGGCCGCAGGCGACGCCACGGCGGAGGACAGGATGGTGGGCAACCTTGGCGCCGCGTACTTCGCCCTGGGCGATCTACAGAAAGCCGTGGAGCTGTTCGAGCGGCGCGTGGAGATCAGCCGTGCCTCCGGTGACCGGGTGAGCGAGGGGCGCATGCTGGGGAACCTGGGCGCGGCGTACCGGCGGCTTCGCCAGTTCGACCGGGCACGGGAGTGCATGCAGCGCAACCTCGAGATCTCCAGAGAGATCGGGGACCGGCTTGGAGAAGAACAGGCGATTGGAAATCTCGCCGTCCTCGAGCGCAGCCTCGGCAACCCGCGGCGCACGGTAGAGCTCCTGGAGGACCGCATTCAGGCGGCTCGCCAGCTGGGGGACCGGCGTGGAGAAGCGATCGCGCTCTTCAATGCCAGCCTCGCGTACCGGGACTTGGGCGAAAGGGAGAGCGCCACTTCCAACGCCCAGGCCGCGTGGCGGATCTTCAACGAGATCGGGGACGCGAACGCCGACCGCGTTCAACGTTCGCTCCAGGAGTGGGGAACAGACCGTTCCTGCCGTTGCGACGCCTAGCACCCGGCCTCTGCCCCCCATCGCAAGCGGTATCTCCTCCCGCACCCACGCGTCCGCGTCCCCCTCCACCCTCCCCCGCAGCGCCGCGAGTCCGCGTAGCTCGCCGCCTCCGCCGAAACGCGTCCGTCGTCACGCAGAAGCCGGCCGGCACGCGGACGCCTTCGATCCGCGCAAGCTCCCCCAGGTTCGCGCCCTTGCCGCCCACGACCGCGATCTGCGTATGGTCGATCTCCTGAAAACCCAGCACGTAGCCGCCCAACTTGCATCTCCCGTTTCTACAGATCCGAGCCCCCGATCGAGGACCTTTCGGCCGACAACTCCGGGGCCTGACCCCCGCCTTCCCACAAGCCCCCCAGGGAGACCACCCCCCGCGCCCTTTCTGCGTTCGCCAGCGCCGCCAGCACGTCGTTCTCGTGCGGGCAGAGTGCGTCGGTCAGGCCTCCTCGCGGCCCAGCGCCGCCGCGATCTCCTCCCGCACCCACACCTCGGCCTCCACCTCCGCCCGCCCCCGCAGCGCCTGCCGCGCCGCCTCCGTGCCGATGCGCCCCAGCGCCCACGCCGCGTGCCCGCGCACCAGCGGCTCCTCGTCGTTCAGCGCGACGGCGAGCGCGGGGACGGCCTCGGGCGATCCCCAGTTGCCGAGCGCGACGGCCACGTTGCGCAGCAGGCCGCGGCGCTTGGCGCGCTTGATGGGCGAACCCTTGAAGCGCGCGCTGAACTCCTCCTGCGTCATCATCATCCACTCGATCAGCCGCGGCCCGTCCAGCCCCTCGCGCGCCAGGAACGCCGCTTCGGCGGAGGGCGTGGCGAACGAGTTCCAGGGGCAGACCTCCTGGGAGATGTGCCGACTTCCCCGTTTCTCGATCCCGCTCTCGACGGGACGGCGGACCCTGCGAGGTAAGTCCAAAGACTGAAACCTCTCGACAGTCACCATCCTCATCAGGCGGGTTCCACCCAAGACTCGCTGGGCGGTGCTTATGTGGCGAGTGTGCACGCCGGGGTGCCGGGGTGCCGGGGTGCCGGGGTGCCGGGGTGCCGGGGTGCCGGGGTGCCGGGACCAGGGAGAACAGGTTGGCGATGTCGAACGCCAGGTCCGTCCGCCACCAGCGGGCTGGGGTTGGACGGGGCGATGGGCCCACATTCCACCGCAGTCGATCCTCGGGAATGGAATGATAACGCCAGCGGCACCTCGGCGGGTGCACGCTGCTGCGCACCGCGTGGTACGGCCAGCCCGACGCGCGAGACGTGCGGATGTTCCCCACACGCGTGATGCGCGCCTCCAACGCCCCGTTCCGCTTCGCGAAGGCCGAGCGGCAGCGGACCGACCTCGACACCGTGAGCGTCCGCGATTCGCGCACCGGGCGGATGATCCCCCTGTAGCAGCACCGGGCCCGGGATCGATGCATCATACGGTGTGCTCCACACGTTTCTGAACCACGCTTAATACAGCTTTAGACAAGCGGAACCGCTCGTCCTCTTGCCGTCGCTGACCGTGTCCCCCCCGACACTCCGGCGTCACCCGCCACTCGCGCGATCACGTGGCCCGTGCGGGGCTCGCCTTCGCCGCTCAGGTTCTCCAGCAGAAAGGTGCTCTGCTCCGGCGCGTCGTACTGGTTTCCCCACCCGCCACCGTTGCGGCCGAACCCCAGGTACTGCGGCCGCCCGGTGCCGTCGCCCATCCCCGGGTTGGCCTCGCGAAAGCGGACCACGCGCATGCGCCTGAGCCGCGCCAGCTCCACCCGCAGCGGGTCCCGCTCGTCCTCCAACTCCACGGGAAGCCCCACGGCCAGGTGGCGCAGCACCTCCAGCTTCGCCCCGCGCTCGGGGCGGGTGAGCAGGTCGAAGAGGGCGTCGTGGTCCGTGGGCGACGCCAGGGTGAGCACGGCCCCGGATCCCCCCCTCCTCCACGAACACGTCCTGGAAGCCGAACGTCCGCCCGCCGCCGGAGAGGCGTACGCCGTAGGGGGATTGGAGCGGGGTGGCGCTCCACGCCTGCTCGCCCAGCTCGTCAAGGGCGTACGAGGCCAGGTGCACGGTAAGTCGCCACTCGGCGCCGCGCCGCTCCAGCGCCACGCGTTAGTGCTTCTGCCGCCCCCCGTTCACGTCCACCACGGCCACGCGGTAGCGGGGGATGTAGAACGTCTCGCCCGTCCCGGTGGGCGACTCCAGGAGAACGGTGTCGTCCAAGTCGCCCTGCGGCCCCTGGGGCGAAACGGGCACGGTCATCTGTGCCCGCGGGGTGCCGCGCGTCTCGCCCGGCGCGGCCTCGGGGGCCGGGGCGGACAAGGAAGCGGGGCCAGCCCTCGCGAAGGAGGGTGCCGCGCCGGCCCACGAGAAGGAGGGCGCGGGGACGGCGCTCATGGCGTCGGCCAGCGCCCCGGCGGAGGCATCGTGCACGTCGCTCGTCACGGCGGCCTCGGAAAGCACGATCTGGGCAGGGCTCATCGATCGTTTCTCTTGGTATCGGGATGAAGGTTTCGCCGGCGGATGGGGCTCTTGCGCCGCATCCGCGCAAACAGCGGTGGATCGGAGGGGATGCCCGGCCCGGATGCCGCACCCGGCCCTGGGCGCGCCGGCCACGCCCACCGGAATGACTCCCCGTTTTCCGCGATGCGTGTCGGTTGGCGGATTGCCCGCGCGCTCACGCACTCACCACCGGCCGCAGCACCGCTTCGCGCGCGGTCGTCCACGCGCCGGTGCCGATGGTGCCGTCGCCGTAGACGGCCGTGGCGCGGTAGCGGTAGTCGTCGGCCCCGTCGCGCAACAGGACGAAGTCGTCCAGCGCCAGGGGGATGCGGACGGCGGCGCGGGGCTGCTCGGGCGTGAGCAGCACTTCCCCGCCCCGCTCAAAGGCGACGCTCACCTCGCGAACGCCGCCGCCGGCAAAGAGGTGGGTGGCCGAGACCTGCACCTCGCGCATCCGGCTCCCCGGGAGCGCGGGGTCGAAGACGGCCTTCCACACGGCCGCCGGAGGGCCCTGGGCCCGGATCCGCAGCGGGATCTCCTCCTTTTCGCCCCCGCCCGGCGCCACCACCACGGTGCCGGTAAAGACGGGAGAGACGGCGGAGTGCAGCGCCGCGAACAGCTCCTGCAGCTGCTCCGCGCTCACGGTGAACGAGTCGGACAGCCGCGCCTGCAGGTTGGCGAGCGCGCCGGGGCGCGGCAGCCACGCGTGCCAGCCGGGCTCGCCCGCGCGGGGGATGGAGAGGGTGACGTCGGGGGCGTCGCCCTGCAGGGGCTCCAGGTCCACCGCGGGCACCGCCTCGCCGGCCTCCTGGCGGGCCAGCTCCAGCAGCCGCTGGCCGTCGCGCTCCAGCCGCGCGCGGTCCACCACCGGGACGGCCGCGTACTCCACCAGGAAGGCGTCCGGGTCGGCCGTGGCGCGCACCGACAGGCCGCAGCGCGCGTCCGGGAGCACCTCCAGCTCGAATCGATCGGGGAGGTAGTAGAAGCGCGTGGGATCGCGCTCGTCCTGGTAGTAGCTGGAGCCGGCCACCTGGCGCCGCAGCAGCCCCGGTGCCCCCGCCGCGGGGACCCCGGCGTAGACGTAGGCGTGGCGCTGCTCGTCGAAGACGAACGGGTCCGGCTCCACCGTCCAGGGCAGCTCCACGGCCACCGGCGGCAGGTAGTGCGTGCCGAACGCCCGCACCTCCGCCTCGATTTCGCGCCGCAGCTCCTCCATCCGGGCGTCGTCCGGCGGCGCCGGGGGGCTGGGCCGGGGGCGCACCTCGAAGCTCAGTCCCCTGAACCCCGGAAACCACGGCTCCTGGCCGTCCGCCGGCGCCGCGTCCAGCAGCCACGGCGCGTACAACCCCACGCGGGATTCACCCGGGAAGGCCCGGATGAACACGTGCTGTTCGCGGCGCGGAACGCGTGTGCGGGGCATGAGCGTCGCCCGGTCGGCGCCCACCGCGGTCAGCGTCCTCCTCCCGTCGCCGGTGTGGAGAAGAGACGCGACCGGGGGAACATCGCCCAGGTAGGTCCCCGCGCGATCCTCCAGCAGCCAGATCGACTCGGGGGTGCGCGGCCCCGGCACGATCCTCATCGTTCCATCCGCCTCGCAGGTCAGGTACCCGGATCCGGGCGACCGCACGAGGTGCACCCGGCGCATGGACTGCGTAAGGCGCCTCACCTCCTGGTCCAGGAGCGCGTCCGTCGAAACGCCCGGCGCGGCGGGCGCCATGGAGAGCCGTCGCGCCACCGTCAGACGCGCGGCCGCGTGGGGATCGGTGAGCGCGCGCAGGAGGGCGTCCTGCGCGGGAAGGTCGCGCACGGTGAGCACGGCGCGCAGGCCGTCCTCCTCCACGAGCACGTCCTGGAAGTCCTGCCGCCGCACGGCGCCGTTCTCGTTCCACGAGAGGCTCACGGGGTACGGCTCGTTGAGCGGGCATCCCTGGAGTGCGGCGTCGCCCAGGGCGTCGGCGGCGTACGCCTTCAGGCGCACGGTGAAGCGCCACTCGTCGCCGCTCCGCTCCAGTGCCGCCGCGTAGTGGTCCACGCTTCCCGCACGGCGCACGGCCACGCGATAGCGCGGAACGAAGAAGACGCGCGCCGGGTCGTCGGGCGCCTCCACGGTCAGGGTGTCGCGAAAGGCGTCGCCGGGCGGGAGCGCGGGGCACACCGGTGCGGCGGCCTGTGCGCGCGGAACGCCGGGGCTTTGCAGCGGCATGGTCCAGTCCGTGGGCCTGAAGGTGCGCCCCCGTGGCGCCGGCTCCGGCGGTGCCGTGGCGGGAGGCGCGTCCGGCGCGGCGAGCGCCTGCCGGAGCCCGGCCTCTGCGGCGCCCTGTTCCACTGCGGTGGCCGTCACCGCGCCGGGGATGGAGATGCGAACTGCGCACATGGTCGAAGCGGGGGTGAGCGGGTCATGGGGAGTGGGGCCGAAAGGACGGCCCCTGCGGGACCGCCCCTCCGCCGGCGTGCATCCGGGCCCCATCGCAAAGCCGGTCAGGACACGACGGGAGGTGCCCCGCGGCTTCCTGGCGGAGTCCGCAATGCTCAGCAGGCACACGTGTTCTCACGACACGACTGCCCGCAGGTCTGGCCCCAGCACGTCATCTCGTTGCACGTCCCGCAGGCCGTTTGACACGTGCACGTGTTTTGTCCGCAGTAGGTCTGGCACGTGCAGGTGTTCTGTGGGCACGTGCACGAGTCGCGACACGTGTCGTAGTGCGGCGGTTGCGACCAGCAGATGCACGTGTCGTAGCACGTGTTGCGCTGGGGTTCCGAAGCCTCGGCGGCGGCGACGGTCCCGGGGCGCACTTCCGGCCCCTCCACCGCGAAGGTTTCCACTTCCAGGGCGTCCAGGTTCAGGCTGAGCTTGCGCATATGTTCCTCCGGCTGGTGTCGGGTCAGGGTGTGGCGGAAGGGGATCGCCGGGCCGGTGTGCGAGGCACACCGGCCCGGCGCCATGGAGGCGGCGGCTACGACATGTCGGGCTCTTCCCAGTTCACCACCGGGCTGTCGTGCCAGCCGGCGTAGCCGATGTTGTAGAACGACAACCACTCGGCGCAGGTGCGGCAGCACGGCTTGGACACGCCCATGTACAGCCCCAGCTGCTTGATCTGGTCACCGGTGTAGCCGCTGGCGCGGATCTCCTCCAGCACCTGCATCTCGGCGTGCATGGCGTTGGGGGTGCCGCGGGTCACGATGGCGTAGGTGATCTGGCCCAGCTCTTCGGCCGCGAGCTCCACGTCGTAGTCCGTCAGCCCCTGCGAGTTGGACGCGATGAGCCACTCGTTGTCCAGGACGGCGACCGCCACGCAATCCATCTGGATGAGCTTCTGCGTCACCGACTGCGGCGAGCGGCGCCACGACCAGTTCACGGCCAGGAGAAAGCTGGCGATCCGGTCCGCCAGGGCGAGCTGGTCCAGGCGCTGCTCGTGGTATCCCGAGGCGCGCCGGTTGACTGCGATTCCGCGAGGCATAGGTCTTCTCCGTGTGCAAGAGATGATGGAAAGGTTCGGCGGCCGGCTCAGGGGGCCGGCGCCGGGGAGCCGCCCAGCGGCGGGACGGCGTAGAGTACGGTCTCGGACTGCTCGTCTTGCGAAAGGCGCCAGAGGAACGAGATCACCCCGTCCCACTCCCCCGCCTCGAACCCGGCGGCGTTTCGCGTGACCTCGTAGTGCCCGTTGCCCACCCAGGTGACCGCCCAGGGAATGCGCACGGCCAGCGTCCCGCCCCCACGCCCGCCCCCGTCGCGCGCGGCGGCCTCCAGCTGCGGGAGCTGCCCGGGGGGGATGAGCATCACGGTGGGCGGCGTTCAGTCGCCGCCGGCGAAGCGGCGGCGATCGTCCAGCTCCGCCGCGCGCACCGCCGCGGCACCGCTGTCCGCGGCGGCCACGCGGACGTGGCGGTCGAAGAAGTCGTCCGTGCAGCCGTAGGGCATCGTCTTCTACCTGGGTGAAAGGGAGAGGGGGTCCGTCCCCTCCCGGTGGACCCGAATCCAACGTTACGGCCCGATAAGGACGCGGCCGGTGCCTGCCTCCTCCACGGGGGCGGGCGCTTTTTTTTCGTGTGCGCCGCGAATCAGCCGCGCGGCGCGGGGTCCGGCTCCTGCACGTCCACGGGTCCCGTGGCGGTGCCGGCCAGCTGCCAGGCCGGGCGCGGCCTGCGGTCGTCGCCCAGCTGGCGAACGGTGACGGCGTAGGCGAACGATGCCTGCGCCGGGTCCACCACGGGGATGCGCACCGTCACCACCGGGTTGTTCGTGGCGGCGTACAGGTCCTGCAGGGTGCGCGGCACCACGTTAACGGTGCGCTCCCAGGCGTAGCCGTTCTGGGCGTCCGCGTACTTCACCTCGATGCCGGCGCGCAGCAGCGACGGCCACTCGGGCGGGAGCTGGGCCCAGCTGGCCAGCCCGGTGAAGTCGAAGGCGGCGGTCACGCTGGGCGGCGGCCCCACGATGACCGCGGCGGCGGTGGAGCGTTCCCACCCGGTGGCGAGGGTACGGCCCTGGCCCTCGGCGCCCAGCCGGTAGACCAGGCGGTACCGGTACGCGGCACTGTCGGGCGCGTCGGCACGCACGCGGAACCACTGCTCGGGCGACTGCGCGTCCACCGTGTAGCTGGCGCGGGTAATCCAGGGCTCCGCGGCCTGCAGCGCGGCCTCGCGCTGGCCGGCGTCCTCCAGCGCCTGTGCGGCACGGCGGGCGCGCTCCCGGGGATGGTCGTCGTCGGCGCCGGGGACGTAGTCCTGGTACTCGATTTCCACCGTCACGGACGGGGTGAGCGCCGGGTCGAAGTCGGGGCCGCGGCGAATGGCCACCTGCACCAGCTGAAAGGCGCCGCTGGGGTTGAGGTTGACGGCGGTGCTGAGCGGCGCGCCCGGCGCCGGCTGCACCTCGTGGCGCAGGTAGCTGGTGAGGGCGGCGCCCGTTCGCGGGTCGGGCTTGCTGCGCCACCCGCTGGCCAGGTTGTCGTCGAAGTTGAACTGCGCCACGTAGCGGTAGCGCTCCTCCACCCGCGGGGTGGAAAAGGTGCGGCGCGCGGTGGAGGCACGGTCGAAGGTGAACTGCTCGCGTACCGCGCCCCGCGGGTCGGCCTCGTTGTAGTAGATGTCGGCCGACACCGACTTGAGCGCCATCGCCGGGTAGTCGCGCTCCGAGGGCGGCACCAGGTCCAGCGTGAACCGGTCGAAGAACGGGTCGGTAAAGCGCACACTGATCACGTGCGTGGGGTCGTCCGCCGCGATCTCC
>DASTVC010000762.1:0-2624 GCA_035759295.1 Longimicrobium sp.
AGTTGACGACGGCGCGCGCACGGCTGGGGAGCACGTTCTCCTTGGTGCCGGCCTGGAAGATGGTGGGCGCGGTCGTCGTGCGGACCATGGCGTCGCTGGATGGGGCACCTGACAGCGTGCGGATGACCAGCGGACGCGTGAGCCACAGGTTGGCGAACACGGCGCGCTGGGCGAACGGCATCTCTGGCCCCACGCGGTCGAAGAGCTTGAGCGCGGCGCCGTCCAGCCGCGCGGGCATGGGCGACCGCTCCAGCCGTTCGATGGCCGCGCTCAGCCGCCCGATGCTGCCGTGGCGCGGCGGCATGGACGAGTGCCCGCCCTCCGCCTGCGCGGTGAGCTCCACGCTCACGAACCCCTTCTCGGCGATGCCGATGAGCGCGGTGGGCCGGTCCACGCCGGGCATCAGCCCCTGTCCGATCACGCCGCCCTCGTCCACCACCATCCACGGCCGCACACCGCGCCCGGCCAGCAGCGCCGCCGTCTGCCGCGCGCCGCGCCCGCCGGTCTCCTCGTCGTGCCCGTAGGCCAGCAGCACGGTGCGGCGCGGCGCGAAGCCCTCCGCCAGCAGCATCTCCACCGCCTCCAGCGTGCCCAGCACCGACGACTTGTCGTCCAGCGCGCCGCGCCCCCACACGAAGCCGCCCTCCACCGCGGCCGCGAACGGCGGCCGCTTCCAGCGCGCCTCCGTCCCCGCCTCTACCGGCACCACGTCCATGTGCCCCATCAGCAGCACCGGCGGCAGCGACGGGTCCGTCCCCGGCCAGGTGTACAGCAGGCTGTACCCGCCCACCACCTCGCGCCGCAACGCCGCGTGCACCCGCGGATACCGCGCGCGCAGCAGTTCGTGCAGCGCCGCGAACGCCGCCGCGTCGAAGCTCGCCGAGTCTTCATGCGAAATGGTGGGGATGCGGATGGCCTCCGCCAGCCGCTCCGCCGCCCCCGCCGGCGCCGTGTACGCCGCAGCCGCCGGCATCTCCCCCTGCGCCTCCCCGAACCGCGCCGTGCGCATGAGGACGACGGCGAGCAGCACGATGAGCGCGGCGAGGAGGGCGAGGGCGAGTTTTTTCACGGGGAGTTGTGCGGTTCGATGCGAAAAGGCAAAGAGCGCGAGGTACAGCGGTAACGTGGATCTACTTCAGGAAGCGATTGCCGCAGGCGGGAGCCGGTGCTTGAACCTGGCATCAACTGGTGAGATCGCGAAAGACGTCTGAATGCTGTTGGACCGCTTCTTCATGTGCCTCCAGGATGGTTTTTAGTTTTGCTGAGGCCGGGGATACGCGGTATCCGCCCCCGCCATCTCTCATCCAGAACACTTCCGAGCCCACCGCCAGTCCCATCTTCTGTACTACAGTTTCGGGGATGGAGGTCACCAGCGATCCGCCCTGCACGCGCACCTTCGTGGAAAGTATCATTCGTCAAGTTCGGGTCGAGATGCCATGGGAAGCTACGAGTCGTCCCCGCGAGCGGCGAACATGCGCGATGGCGGGTGCTTGCGGAAGGCGAACATCCGCCTAAGGTTCACTGCACGCGTATACAGTATACCGACGTGCCGCGACACCGCGCGCTGATCGCCCTACCCGGCGCGCGGCGTGGCGAGAAACCTGCGGCGCGGCGCGCACACCGTCCGGAGCACCCCCGCGCCGGGGGTGCTCCGCCGTATGTCCCACACCGCCCGGACCCAATGTATCCACTCCGCAGTGCACTCGTCGCGCTCGCCCTGCTCGCCGCGCCATCGTTGGCGGCGCAGGTGGAGCGCAACACGCCACCGGAAGCCGACAGCGTGAGGTATCGCGGGCTCGCCTGGCGCAACCTGGGGCCCAACCGCGGCGGCCGATCCATCGCCGTCACCGGCAGCACCAGCCGGCCGCTGGAGTACTACTTCGGCGCGACGGGGGGCGGGCTGTGGAAGACCACGGACGGCGGCACCACCTGGCAGCCGACCACGGACGGCAAGATCGGCACGGCCAGTGTGGGCGCGGTGGAGGTGTGCCAGGCGAACCCCGACGTCCTCTACATCGGCACGGGCGAGTCGCAGCTGCGGGGCAACGTGCAGTCGGGCGACGGCGTGTACAAGTCCACCGACGCGGGAAAGACGTGGACGCACGTGGGGCTGCGCGAGGCGCGCAACGTCGGCCGCGTCCGCATCCATCCCACCAATTGCGACATCGTCTACGCGGCGGCGTTCGGGCACTTCAGCGAGCCCAACGCCGAGCGCGGCATCTACCGCACGACGGACGGCGGGCAGACGTGGACGCAGGTCCTCAAGCGCGACGAGCGGACCGGCGGCGTCGACATCTCCATCGATCCGCAGAACCCCGACATCGTCTACGCGGCGCTGTGGGAGGCGTGGCGCAACCAGTGGGCGATGAGCAGCGGCGGCCCGGGGAGCGGCCTGTTCCGCAGCAACGACGGCGGCGCGACGTGGACGGAGCTCACGCGCCGGCCGGGGATGCCGCAGTCGGGGCTGATCGGCAAGATCGGCGTATCCGTCTCGCCCGTGGACCCCACCCGCGTCTACGCCATCGTTGAGCACGACAGCGGCGGCGTGTTTCGATCCGACGACCGCGGCGACACCTGGGAGCGCGTGAACACGGAGCGCAAGCTGCGGCAGCGCGCCTTCTACT
>DASTVC010000763.1:0-3625 GCA_035759295.1 Longimicrobium sp.
ATGCAGCTTCTCCGCGTCGGCCCCTTCCGCCCCCACGTAGTACGCCACCAGCCGCCTGTCTCCCGGTGCATCCTCCCGCGCCAGGACCACCGCCTCCCGCACCTCCGGGTGCGCCAGGAGCCGCGCCTCGATCTCCCCCAGCTCGATCCGGAAGCCGCGCACCTTCACCTGGTGATCGTTGCGTCCCAGGAACCGGATCGTCCCGTCCGGCAGCCACTGTCCCAGGTCTCCCGTGCGGTACATCCGCGCACCTGGCTCACCTCCGAACGGATCGGGAACAAAGCGCTCCGCCGTCAGCCCCTGCCGCGCCTGGTACCCCACCGCCACTCCCGCCCCCCCGATGTACAGCTCTCCCCCCACCCCCACCGGCACCGGCTCGCCGCGCACATCCAGGAGGTAGACGCGCGTGTTCGCGATCGGGCGCCCCAGCGGGATGCTCCGCACGCCCTCCGCCACATCCGTCACCTCGTGCGTGATGGCGAACGTCGTCGTCTCCGTGGGACCGTAGCCGTTGAGCAGGTGCCGCGGCGCATAGCCCTCCCGCACGCGCGCGATGGTCCGCGGGTCGAGCGCGTCGCCCCCGACGAGCAGGTAGCGCAGGCGCGGGATCTCGGCCTTCAGCTCCTCCGCGTACTGGTTGAACAGCCCCGCCGTCATCCACAGCACGTCCACCTCGTGCCGCGCCAGTGCCGCCGCGAAGCGCCGCGGCTCCAGCAACGCCTCCTGACCGATGACCACGATGCGCCCGCCGTTGAGCAGCGGCGCCCATACCTCCAGTGTGGACGCGTCGAACGCCGGGTTGGCCGCGAAGGCAACCCGGTCATCCGGCCTGAAGTCGGCGTACCCGTTGTGGATCACCAGCCGCACGACCGCGCGGTGCGGCACCACCACCCCCTTGGGCATCCCCGTGGAGCCGGAGGTGTACATCACGTACGCCGTGGCACCACGGTGGAGCGGCACCCGGGGATCGTGGCAGGCACCCTCCGGCAGCGCATCCACATCGACGCGCCGCACGCCGGAAAGTTGGGGCAGATCGGCACCCGCGTGGCTGAGCACGAGGGGGGACCCGCTGTCGGCGACCATGAACGCGATGCGCTCGGCCGGAAACGAAGGGTCGATGGGCACGTACGCGGCGCCGGCCTTGAGGATGGCCAGCTCGGAGACGACCAGCTCGATGGAGCGCGGCATCAGGGTCGCCACGCGCGCTTCCGGCCCCACGCCGAGCGCGCGGAGGTGGTGCGCCAGGCGGTTGGCCCGCGCGTTCAGCTCCGCGTACGTCAGCGAGCGGTTCTCGTGGACCACCGCGCTCGCGTGGGGCGTGCGCGCCGCCTGTTCCTCGAAGAGGCGGTGGATGGGGGAATCCGCGGGGTACTCCGCGTCCGTCCGGTTCCACTCCTCCACCACCTGCCGGCGCTCCGCCTCCGGCAGCACGTCCAGGCTCCCGATCGCCCGCGCGGGAGTGGCCTCAAGCGCCTCGACCAGCCGCTCCAGCGCCGTGTGCATCAGCCCGCACACCCGCTCCGCCTGCGCCGGGGCCGCCACCTGCGCGGTCAGCGAGAGCTCCTCCCCCAGGTCGTTGACCGAGAGCACCACGGGGTAGTTCGTCCGCTCCTGTGCGCCAATGCCCCGCACGCCCTCCGTCGGCTGCCCCGCCCCGGAGGAACGCGCGCTCCCGCCCAGATAGCGATAGTTCAGCAGCGAGGTGAAGAGTGGTGCGGGTGCCGCCACGCCGCTGCAGCGCTGCGCCAGCGGCAGGGAGGCGTGCTCGTGCCGCAGCAGGTCAGCCAGCAATGCGTGCGTGCGCCGCACCGCAGCCTCAGTCCCTTCCTCGCCCACCCCGATCCGCACCGGCAGCGTGTTGAGCAACGGGCCCACCACCCGGTCCGCGCCTTCGCCGCCCTGCATGCGGCCCAGGAACAGCGTCGCGAAGACCACGTCCTGCCGCCCGCTCAGCCGCGCGATCACCTGCGCCCACGCCAGGTGGCACAGGCTCGCCACGCTCACCCCCAGCGCCCGCGCCCGGCCGCGCATCCGCGCGCCGAGGTCGCCCGCCACCGAAAGCCACGCCTCCCCGATCCCATGTCCGTCCCCCCACACGTCCAGCAGCCCGTACGGCGCCGTCGGCTCCTCCACATCCTTCAGCATCCCCCGGAAGAACCGCTCGTGCTCCTCCTGGCTCACCGCCAGGCGCGCCCGCGCCACGTAGCCGCGAAACGGCAGCGGCGCCGGCAGCTCCGACTCGCGGCCCCGCAGGTGCGCCGCGACCTCCGCCTGCACCACCTCCATGGACTCATGGTCGCTGGTCAGGTGGTGCATGAGCATCAGCAGCAGCCACCGGCCCCGTGCGCGGTCTTCGACGATGCACGCCCGCCGCAGCGGCGCCCGACCCAGGTCCATCCGGTAGTGCCGCAGGTCGTAGCGCCGCCACAGCTGCTGCTCGGCCGCATCCTCCGCCTCCGCGTCCAGCTCCATCTCCTCCACCGGCAGCGGCGCATGCCGCCAGACGACCTGCACCGGCTCGCGCAGCCCCTCCCAGGCCACGGCCGTGCGCAGGACGTCGTGGCGGTCGATCACCGCCTGCAGTGCCGCCAGGTACTGCTCCAGACGCGCGCGGCTGTCGAACTCGGTCACCAGCGGCGTAAGGTACGGATCTCCCCCCTCCGACATCAGGTGGTGGAAGAGGATCCCCTCCTGCAGCGGGGCAAGGGGGTAGATGTCCTGCACGTTCGCGGCTCCGCCCGGCACCCCCGCCACGATCCGGTCGATCTCCGCCTGGCTGAACTCCACCAGCGTCAGCATCTCCGGCGTGATGGACCCGGCGCCCTCCGGGATCCCGTTCGCCGGGACCACGATCTCCGAAGACGTCCCGCCCACGGCCAGTGCCAGCTCGGCCAGCACCGGCGTGGTGAACAGGGCACGCACGTCCGTATGCAGCCCCGCCCGCCGCATCCGCTCGATCAGCTTGACCGCCAGGAGCGAGTGCCCGCCCAGCTCGAAGAAGTGGTCCCGCCGCCCCACCCGCTCCACCCGCAGCACCTCTCCCCAGATCTCCGCCAGCGCCGCCTCCACCTTCCCCAGCGGTGCCTCGTAGCTCCGCCGCGCGTACGCATCCCCCTCCGGCGCCGGCAGCGCCTTGCGGTCCAGCTTTCCGTTGGGCGTCAGCGGCAGCGCGTCCAGCGCCACGAAAGCCGCCGGCACCATGTACTCCGGCAGCTCCCGGTGCAGGTGCTCGCGCAGGACCCCCGCCTCCACATCCCCCACCACGTACGCCACCAGCCGCTTCTCCCCCGGCTCGTCCTCGCGGGCCACGACCACGCAGTCGGCGACTCCCTCGGCGCGCCGCAGCACGCCCTCGATCTCCCCCGGCTCGATGCGGAAGCCCCGGATCTTTACCTGCTCGTCCACCCGGCCCTGGAACTCCAGCTCGCCCCCCGCCAGCCACCGCACCCGGTCGCCCGTGCGGTAGAGCCGCGCCCCCGGCTCGCCGCTGAACGGGTCGGGGACGAAGCGCTCCGCCGTCAGCCCCGGCCGCCCCAGGTACCCGCGCGCCACCTGCGCCCCCCCGAGGTACAGCTCCCCCGGCACGCCCACGGGGACCGGCATCCCCGTGCCGTCCAGCACGAAC
>DASTVC010000764.1:0-3802 GCA_035759295.1 Longimicrobium sp.
GCCAGGCCCTTTGCCAAGCCTTTGCCGGACCCTTGCCGGACCCTTGCCGAGCCTTGCCAGGCCCTTTGCCACACTCTTGCCGGACCCCTGCCGAGCCTTTGCTGGGCCCCTGGCCAAGGCTGCCGCAATGCGCACCATCCACGCTGCGCCTTGACGCCACCGCACAGAACCGGCATCCCTTCATCACGCCGACGCCCCCGCATCCGGACCGCATGTTTCACATCGACCCGACCGACCCCACGCCCGCCGAGGCGCAGATCGTCCGCACCGTGCGCTCGGCGGTGGGGGCGGGGCTGCTGGGCGCGGGCGAAGCCATGCCCACCGTCCGCCAGCTGGCCGTGGAGCTGCGCGTGGGCGCCAACGCCGTCGCCCGCGCGTACCAGGAGCTGGAGCGGCAGCAGGTGCTCGAAACCGTGGGCGGGGTGGGCATCGTAGTGCGTGCGTCGCCCGAGTCCATTCGCCGCGAAGAGCTGTACGACGAGCTGTGCGCCCTGGAAGACACCTTCCTGCGCCAGGCGGCGGCGCTGGGCTTCTCGATGGACGACGTGATCATTCACCTGGACAGCCGGCGAACGCCGTAACTCCCAAGGAGCTCATTCCATGGCAACCGACCTGGTTCCCTTCAAGACGTCCAGCACGGGCATCGTCGCGCCCGAGACCAAGGCGCCGCGCGGCAACGTGCTGGCTTCGCTGGCGCTGCTGGGCCCCACCGCCGCGGGCGTCGCCACCGCCGCGGCCACGGGCAGCATCACCGCCGCCATCGCCGGTGCGGTGATCGGCGCCGTGGCCATGTTCTCCCCCAAGATCGCCAACCAGTGGGAGCGCGCCGTGGTCCTCAAGTTCGGGCGCTACGTGGGGATGCAGGGCCCCGGCGTGTTCTGGGTCATCCCCGGCGTCCACACGGTCGCCGCGTGGATCGACCAGCGCACCGTTACCACCCCCTTCGCCGCCGAGCAGACGCTCACCAGCGACGCCGTGCCGGTGAACGTGGACGCCGTGCTGTTCTGGACGGTCTACGATCCGGAGAAGGCCGCGCTCGAGGTGCAGGACTACCGCCAGGCCGTCAGCTGGGCCGCACAGACGGCGCTGCGCGACATCATCGGCCGCACCAGCCTTACCGAGCTGCTGCGCGGGCGCCTGCACATCGAAAAGGAGTTGCAGGCGCTGATCGACGAGCGCACCACGCCCTGGGGTGTGAGCGTGCACTCGGTGGAGATGCGCGACGTGGTGATCCCCGCGTCGCTCCAGGACGCCATGTCGCGCGAGGCGCAGGCCGCGCGCGAAAAGCAGGCGCGCATCATCCTGGGCGAGGCCGAGGTGGAGATCGCGAAGCTGTTCGAGAAGGCGGCGGAGCCCTACCAGTCCAACCCCGTCGCCCTGCAGCTGCGGCAGATGAACATCCTGTACGAGGGGCTCAAGCAGAAGGGCGGGATGATGGTGGTTCCCAGCACCATGGTGGAGTCGATGGGCCCCGCCGGGGTGATGGCCGCCACCGCCATGATGCAGCAGGGCCAGCAGCAGGCGCAGGCCGACCGCGCCGCGCCCACCGCCAACGGCCAGCCGGACGACGACACGCCCCTGCGCGTGGTCCCCGACCTCCCCGTCTTCGGCGGCGGCGACGTCTGACCGTCGGCGGCTGCAAAAAGAGCCCGCCCCGGCAGCGCTGCCGGGCGGGCTCGTTTCGTGGCCGGTTAGGGCGGGGAGCTACACCCGCTCGCCGCGGCCTTCTTCCTTGCGGCTCCCCTGCCAGGGCCAGTGCCCCTCGATCTCCACCTCCAGCGAAAAGCTGAGAAAGGTGCGGATGAGGACGATGAGGCCCAGCACGCCCAGGTTGCGAAAGGTGGGCTCGATGGCGACGGTGCCGATGATGTCGCCGATCACCAGGAACTCCAGCCCCAGCAGGATCCCCCGCCCCAGGTTGCGCCGGTAGGCCTTGTACGCTGGTCCAAACGCGCCCTCGCGCCGCCAGTCGCGAAAGAGCAGCGCGCTCGCTACCACGGCCGTCAGCACCAGCATCAGCACCCCGCCGATCTCCACCCCCGTGGCGACCGCGCGCACCGCCTGCTCCACCATCTCCGGCTTCTGCGCCGCCTGGATCATATCCCCCGCTCCTCATCGACACCCGTGCGTCCCGCCAATCCGCGCACTGCTGATGGCAACCCCGGTGCCGTGCCCGCGATTCCCTGTCCCCTGTCCCCTGTCCCCTGTTCCCTATTCCCTATTCCCTATTCCCTATTCCCTATTCCCTATTCGCTGCAGCCCAAGGCACACGATTCGCAGCCTGCGCGCGGCGATGATGACGCAACGCAACCAGATTCTCGCCGCCGCCGGGGTCGTGCTGGTGCCCGTGCTGGTGTGGGCCGCCACGCGCCTGGGCGATCCGCCCACGCCTGTGGAACGCCCCCGCGCGCCCGCGGCCGCCGCCACCGCGCTGGTGCGCGGTCCTGATCTCCCCGAAGACGTCGCGCGGCTGCTGGCGCAGGAGCGTAACTGGCGCGCCGCGCGCCGCCTGCGCGAGCTCACCAATCCGCGGAGCGATCCCGAGGTGCTTCTGGTGGCCGCCAAGGCCGAGGCGGCGTGGGGGGGATGGGAGAACGTCTTCGACCTGCTGCGCGACAAGCCGTGGCTGGACCGCACCGGCGGCGGCGACGGCTGGTACCTGCTGGGTCGCGCCTGGGAGCATGCGGGGGAGTGGGACCGCGCGGCGCAGGCGTATGGAAAGTACGTCTCTCTGCGGCCGGATACGGGGAGCGCCCAGCAGCGCGGCGAGCGCGCCGTGGGCGAGCTGCGGCACGCGCTGGCGCTGATGCGCGCCGGGCGCGAAGAAGAGGGCGTACGTGCGCTGGACCAGGCGCGCGGGCAGATCCCCGCCGTCGCGGGGTGGGTGGCCACGCTGGCCGCGGAGGCGCTGGCGGAGCGCGGCGACACGGCCCGCGTTCGCCAGTTTCTCGACGCGGAGGAGGACGAGCTGCCGGTGCCCGCCCGCGCCCGCGCCGCCCGGCTGCGCGCGCACCTGGCCGCGCGCGACGTGGCCGGCGCCCGCGCGCTGGCGGTCGCCTTCGCCGCGCAGACCACGGAGCCGGCGGAGCGCGCCGCGCTGGACGTGGCCGCCGCGCAGGCCATGCTGCAGCTGCGCGACACCGCCGCCGCCCGCCAGGCGCTCCGCGCCGCGCTCGCCGCCTCGCCGTCCGTGGACGCGGCACGGCTGCTGAGCGGCATCGGCGGGTTGAACGTGAACGACCGGCTGGCCATCGCCACCGTGTATGACCGCGCCGGCAACAAGCAGCGCGCCGTGGACGGCTACCGCGCCTTTCTCGCGGCGAACCCGGGAAACCAGGAGGTGCGGCTGCGGCTGGTGCGCGCGCTGTTTGCCGCGGGACGCTATGCGGATGTGGACGCCGCCGCGTCGCCGCTGTACGGCGCGGCGCCGGCCGTGGGCGCGGAGGCGATGTTCCTCACCGGCCGATCACAGTACCGCCGTGGCGCGCGCGCGGATGCCCGGGCCACCTTCCTCCGCACCGCGGACCGCTTTCCGGGCACGCCCTCCGCCGCCGAGGCGCTGTTCCTGGTGGGCGACATGGCGCACGACGCGGGCGATGCGGCCGGTGCGCGCGCCGGCTACCAGCGGACGGCGGACCGCGCGCCGGGGACGGAGCGCGCCGGCCTCGCGCTGATGCGGCTGGGCGGGATGGCGATGAACGGCCGCGACTACGCCGCCGCGCAGGCCGCGTACGATCGCGGGCGCTCCGTCGCCGCCTACTGGGCGCAGGCCACCTACTGGGCCGCCCGCGCCCGCGCCGCC
>DASTVC010000765.1:0-8459 GCA_035759295.1 Longimicrobium sp.
GGCGGGGACGAGGCCCCACAGGCCGTAGTGCTCGCGCTGTGCCAGCGTGGCGCGGGTAAAGAAGCCGCGCACCTCCGCCACCGCCGTCCGCGCCCCGATGCGCACGTCGACGGGCGCGGAGAGGATCGTGGCGGAGGCGACGCGGTCCAGCGCGCCGGACGCCAGCGCATCCAGCACCAGAGATCCGCCCAGGCTGTGGCCGAGGAGGTGCAGCGGCAGCGCCGGCCCATCGCGCTCCGATGCATCCGCCGCGGCCGCGACGGCCGTACGGACGGTGTCGGGGGCAAACACGGTGGTGCTGCCGCAGCCGTGCCCGTCGACGTCGAACGAGAAGACCTCGCAGCCGGCGCGGAGGAGTGCGCGGAACAGTTCCAGCAACGGATATATGGCGTCGTTCCCCGCGCCGTGCGCGACCAGGACGCGGGCGCTCGCCGACTCGCGCGGAGACAGGCGCACGGCGCATACGTCGCCACCCGCCGCAGGACGCGGGTAGCGCACGTCCGCCGCGCGCGCGTCCAGGCGCCCCGCCCACGCGGACAGCCGCGCACCGTACGCGCGCGTCACGCCGGGCGCCCGCCGCGGGCCTGGTCCGCGTCCGCCACGTCCCACCCCGTACCCTCGCGGTCGGAGGGCACCGTCTGCCCCTGCGCCTCTGCCCGGAGCACGTCGCGCGACATGGGGTCGCCCTCCGACGGGGGCACGTCCGCGCCCTCGGGCGTGCCCAGCGGCTTGCCGGGCGGCGCCAGGTCCGCGCCCACCTCGCCGGTGATCAGGCGGGCGCCGCGCTGCCAGGTGAGGTAGCTCCACGCCCACTGCATCAGCACGACGAGCCGGTTGCGGAAGCCGATGAGGAACAGGATGTGGATGAGCAGCCACGCCATCCACGCGGGCCATCCCTTCATCTTCAGCCCCATCCCCTGCAGCACGGCGGCGCGCCGGCCGATGGTGGCCATGCTCCCCTTGTCGAAGTACCGGAAAGGGGTGCGCGGCTCGCCCTTCAGCGTCCGCGCGATCATCTTCGCCGCGTGCTCGCCGCCCTGCATGGCCACCTGCGCCACGCCGGGGAGCGGCTTGCCGTCCGGCCCCGCCAGGTTCGCCAGGTCGCCGACGACAAAGACCTCGGGGTGGCCGGGGACGGAGAGGTCCGGCTGCACCATCACCCGCCCCACGCGGTCCGTCTCCACGCCCAGCGCCCTGCCCAGCGGCGACGCGGTGACGCCGGCGGCCCAGACCACGTTGCGGGTGCGGATCTTCTCCTCCCCCA
Source organism: Longimicrobium sp. (assembly GCA_035759295.1). Lineage (GTDB taxonomy): Bacteria > Gemmatimonadota > Gemmatimonadetes > Longimicrobiales > Longimicrobiaceae > Longimicrobium. The sequence goes on from DASTVC010000765.1 coordinate 1,265, forward strand.
CGAACACTGCTTCGGGCTCGATGCCGGTGACGACGGAATCCGTCCGCACCTCCACACCCACGCGCTCCAGCGCACGCTGCGCGTACGCCGACAGCTCCTCGTCGTACGCGGCAAGGACGCGGGGGCCGCCTTCCAGCAGGATGACGCGCGCCGTCTGGGGAGCGATGCGGCGAAAGTCCTTTACCAGCGAGTGGTTGGCGATCTCGGCGAATGCGCCCGCCATCTCCACCCCCGTGGGCCCGGCGCCGACGACGACGAAGGTCAGCAGCGCGCGGCGCTCCTCCTCGTCCTCCTCCTGCTCGGCGGCCTCGAAGGCCAGGAGGAAGCGGCGGCGGATGTGGGTGGCGTCCTCGATGGTCTTGAGGCCCGGCGCCAGCGGCTCCCACTCCGGATGGCCGAAGTAGGCGTGCGTGGCGCCCGTAGCCACGATCAGGTAGTCGTACGCCACCCGCTGGCCGTCCGCCAGCACCACGGCGCGGCCGGGGAGGTCGAAGTCGATCACCTCCGCCATGCGCACCTCCGTGGCGCCCTGCCTGCGCAGGATGCTGCGGATGGGGCCGCTTACGTCCGCCGGCGAGAGCGCGGCGGTGGCCACCTGGTAGAGCAGAGGCTGAAAGACGTGGTGGTTGCGGCGGTCGACCACTGTTACACTCACGTTCACGCGGCGCAGCGCCCGCGCGGCCCACAGCCCGCCAAAGCCGCCGCCCACCACCACCACGTGCGGCACCCTGAGGATCGCTGGTTCGCTCATCCGTACCGTCCTGTCGCGTGTGCACCAGTCCGCCAGGAAGAACGATACCGCCGCGGCGGCGGGCGCGAAACGGGTGGATGATGAGGTTGACGCCAGGGGAACGTGGGCGTAGACTCGCCTTTCCCGACTACGCACCCGGAGCCATGTCCACGCCCCCGCACAACGTCGTTCCCGGATACGCGCTCGCCGCGCCCACGGAGCAGGACGCCATCACCTTCCTTGCGCGCGCGCTGGGGGCTGATCGCGCGGTGTCGCTATGGGTGCGCACCTGCCAGGACGCCGGCGTGCGCAGCGGAAAGCTGGCGGTGGACGAGCTGGAGCGCGCCGCGCTGGCGCTGTCGCAGCACGAAGGGGTGGCGGGGGTGATCGGCAATTCGTTGGTGATCCGGCTGCGGACGTACCGGCTGCTGGAAAAGACGCGGCGGCATCAGGGGGAGGGCGGACGATGACGGGTTCCGGCGACGTGCTGCGCGACCCCGCGCGCCTGGAAGAGATCGCGGCGCTGGGATTGACCGCGCCCGAGGTAGACGCCGTGCTGCAGCAGACGGTGGACGAAGCCGCGGCCGCGTTCAACCTGCCCACGGCGATGGTGAGCGTGGTGATGGGTGAGGCGCAGTATTTCGCGGCCGAGCACGGGCTTACGGGGTGGATGGCGGAGACGCACGGCACCCCGGTGGAGTGGTCGTTCTGCGCCTACGCAGTGGAGAGCGGCGAGCCGTTCGTGGTGGAAGACGCCCGGACCCACCCGAGGACGAAGGACAACCCGCTGGTGCATTACGACAACCTGCGCTGCTACGCGGGCATCCCGCTGGTCACCTCCACCGGCCACACGCTGGGCACCCTGTGCGTGACCGGCACCGAGCCGCGCTCGTTTACCGAGGCGGAGATGGACGTTCTGCGCGGGCTGGCAAAGACGGCGATGGAGCGGATCGAGGCGCGGCGAAAGGATCCGCAGCCGCAGGCGTAGGATCGGAGCGTGATATCATGCAGAAAGCCCCGCGCAGGTCGCGGGGCTTTCTCGTTCTGGCAAGAGCACTCAAGCAGAGCAGCGGCGAAAACTCGAATCCGCAGAAAGAGTGCGCCCAGAAGATCACTGTCATTCTGAGGGAGGCGCCCCCGCAAACCTCTCCTCACGCTCCAAGCCATGGCGCCGACCGAAGAATCTTTATCGGAAACGCGCAGGGCCTCTCGCGCTGAAGCCGGCGTAACCGACGGGATCGTGCGCCCAGCATGAAGATTCTTCGGTCGGCGCACAGGCGATGGTGCAACCGGAAAGGACGGGGCGCGCGCCTCCCTCAGAATGACAGCGTCCGCTTTTTCCGGTGCTCTATCTCCGGCTTCCCTATGAGTGCTTTTCTATTCCGCTACCGCACCTCGACGCGGAACGGGCGCCGGGGGGTTTCGGCCGCGTTCGGCAGGGCCGGCTGCCCGCCCAGCAGGCCGTCGCGCGTGCGGACCTCCACCTGCACGTCGTGCGGCGACACGCCGCGCGCGTGCAGCGCCCGCAGGCTGAACGCCGCCCGGGCTTGCAGGTGCGTCTGGCAGTTGGCGCACCCCGTGACGTGCCAGCGGCTCAGCACCCCCTGCGTGCCCAGGTGGTGCCGCTTGCCGTCGATGTTCACGAAGGTGGAGATGAGGAACGAGCCGCGGATGGCCGCGCGGTTGATCCCGCTCACGTGCACCACGGGCGCCGGCCCCGCCGCCTCCAGCTCCGCCGCCGGCGCCAGCCCCAGCGCGGTGCGCGCGGCGTCCACGTCATCCAGCGACCCCGGGCCGTAGGTGTAGCCGAGCTGGGTCTCGATGTTGATGCAGTCGCGCGACGTGTACGCCCGCGTCGTCCCGGCGTCGTCCATGGTGAACGGGTCCAGCGGCGAGTCCAGGGTGAGCCACGAGTTGGCCGGGGTGCCGGGTGTGGGCCCCTGGCTGTCTACCGAGTTGGTGCCGGGATACCCCGCGATGATCTCCAGCGTGTCCGTGGCGCCGTGGCGCTGCTGCCACAGCCAGAACACGCGGTCCACGTTGCAGTGGTGAAAGAAGAAGATGGGGTCCAGTCCAGCGGTGTCGTTCTCGCCCATGTCGCCGTTGGCGCCGGGGATGGGCGAGGCGTCGAACTGGTTGGGGAGGTCGAATCCACCGACGGCGAGATGGATGTCGTTGTGCGGCTGCTCCAGCGGCTGCACCTGCGTGGCCGCGTTAACGTTCCACTGCTGCGCCGACGTGGTGTTGGAAAAGACGGTGTAGTTGGGCGCATCCAGGCACTGCACGTACTGCGCGTGAACCCCGTTCGGCTGCACCACCGTTCCGTCGACGGTGATCTCGGAGTTCAGCCAGTTCACGATGTTCTGGTTCAGCAGCTGGATGTTCTTCTCGGGGTCCGGGTACTGGGCGTTGTGCGCCTTGGTGGCCGCGATGTCGGCGGGATTGCCTACCAGGCCAGAGAGCGGGTACCGCACCGTCTGGTAGCCCTTGGGCTTGGTGTATTCGCCGTTGGCGTCGACGTTGTCCTGGATGGTCAGCGGAAAGGTGAACGAGGCCAGCGGGTTGGGGATCGTCACGCCGTCCAGCTCGAACGTGGGCTGCGTGAGCGCCCACGGAATGCCGTTGGCCAGCGAGCCCGGGCTGGTCTCGTCCCAGAACGGCAGCGTAACCTCTTCGCACCCGGGAATGCTGCGCAGCGCCTCCTCCAGCTCGAACAGGTAGGCGCGGTGCCACGTGGGAAAGAGAACGTTGCCGTGGTTGCAGTAGCCGCCCCAGTACGCGGCGGAGCCCCACCCGGCGCCGCGGAACGGCTCCCCGTGGTACCCGCCCAGCACGAAGAACGAGCGCTGGTCCGTGGGATCGAGCTCCTGGATCCCCTTCCAGGCCCGCATCACGTCCTCCAGCGGCTTCTTGTTGCCCGCTGAGTATTCGTCCTGGATGTCCTCGATCGACCGGCGAACGCGGGGGTTGATTACGGGTGTGTTCATCATCAGGGCCTCGGGAAGCGGGATTCTTTCATTGAACGGCGGGCTTTTGAAACCATCCTTCTCCGCCAAATTCCCTGTAAATACCCGCCGTTGTCAAGGCTGGCGTGATGGACGCCGGCCGAAGTGAAATCGAATTGATTTCGCGCGCCGGGGGATCGTCTGTGATCGCACGCCTGAGAGGGTGTTGCCAAACCCCCTTGACCCGAAGTGTTGACTTTCTGAGGGAGCGCCACGGAGAACTTCAATCCACACAATTGCTTGCGCGCGACCAAAGGATCTCATCTCCGCCGCTGCGGGCCGGCCGTCGAGCGTCGAAGCCGGCCCCTCGGCGATGCCGGCGAGATCCTTCGGTCGGCGCCAAACTGCATCGTGGCAGCAGGTTGCGTGCGGCGCCTCCCTCAGGAAGTCAACGGTTGCGACGGTTGCGGTGGACGGTTTAGCCACACCTTCTGGGACCGATCTCCCGAGATTTCCTGCGCGCTGGATGGGACGGTTCCGCAGGTCTGTGGATCGGTAGCCGGCTACGAGCGGCCCGAAAGCAGATTTCTCAGTCGGCGCCAGACTGTGGCTCGAAAATGAGGCGTCACGCGGCGCCTCCTTCGAAATGACAGATTGCGGCGCGAGTGCACACCGTCCTGGCAATCAGGCCATCGGGTAATCCCATGCAGTTGAAGCCCCGCGCAGTTTGCGGGGCTTATCGCTTTCCCAGCAGCGGGTTCACCCGCTCATCCCGACGCTCATCCCGCGCCCAGGTGGCGGCGCACCTGGATACGAAAAAACGACCCGCTTCGACATGGTGTCGAGGCGGGCCGTCCGATCCAGCGGATCGATCTATCGAAACTGCGGCCGCCGCCGGATCACACCGGGACGGGCAGAAGCGTGCGGAAGGAGTTGCGCGCGCGGTTCAGGCGGCTCTTCACCGTCCCCACCGGAATGCCGATCTCCTCGGCGATCTCCTCGTACGTGCGGTCTTCCACCTCGCGCATCACGAACGGAATGCGGTGGTGGTCATCCATCTTCTCGATCGCCTCGTCGATGGCCTTGCGCAGCTCGCTGCGGTACGCCTCGCGCGAAGGGTCGGCGGCGCCGCTGGCGAACTCTACCGGGCGGGCCGGAGCGCCGCTGGCGGTGGTGTCGGGACGCAACTCGCTGAACGCCGTCTCACGCCGGCGCGAGCGGTTGCGGAACTCGTTCTTGAGCAGGTTGTTCGCGATCGTGTGGATCCACGTCGAGAACTTGCGGCCCGGGTCGTAGCTTTCACGCGCGCGGTGAATGCGCAGGAAGGTATCCTGCGTAAGGTCGGCCACGCGCTCCTCGTCGTTCAGACGCCTGCGCAGGAACCCCTGAATGCGGGGCTCGTAGCGCTCCACCAGGACGGCGAAACCCGCTTCCTCGCCCCGGGTGTACCGCTGGAACAGGTCTTCGTCCGCCATATCGTGCAGCACCGGCATCTCGGGCTGGCGGCTGCCAAGACGCATGCGGTCCGGCCGCACGCCCACCGGGGCGTGCCGCGGCGCCTCGAAGAGCGCGGCCGTGCTGCTGAGATCGATAGCAGTCTTCATGGCGATGAATCTAACTGTTCCAACGCGGTTTGTCGAGGGTCCGCATCAACTCTCCGCAGTGGTTAACTTCTTGTTAATCTGGTGTTTACGCCTCTGCCGCGGCCTGTTCGCGGCGTATGCGGGCACGGGTGCGCGCGTCGGCTATGTTGAAGATGAGAAAGATGATGGAGCCCAGCGCCAGCTGAAAGTAGAAGGTCAGCATTCGCCATCCCGCCGTGGCGATGCCGATGACGCCGGCGGGCAGCAGCGCCTGGTACACCACGTAGAACGCCGCCTCGGCCCCGCCCGAGGCGCCGGGGGTGGGGATGAACATCATCGCCGTGAAGATCACCCACTGCAGCAGGAAGAAGAGCACCGGGTCCACCCGCGCGCCCAGGAAGTACGCCATGGCCGTGACCACCGAGTAGCGGCAGGTCCACTGGACGGCGGTAATGCAGTAGGTGAGCGCGAACCGGCTCTTTCCGCGCGTGATCACCAGCTCGTGCACGCTCCTGAAGTCGTGCCACGTCTTGCGCGAGCGGCGCTTGAAGCGGCCGGCGATGCGCAGCCCCCGGCGCCGCAGCGCCTCGCCCAGGAATCCCCGCAGCACGGCCTTGAACAGCAGCCGCAGCAGCACGATGGCCAGGACGGCGCCCACGATCACCAGCAACGCCTGCCCCCGCATCTGGCGACCCAGCGAGCGCAGCACGGGCAGGTCCCACGCGCGCGAGACGAAGATGGAAAGGGGGATGGCCGCGGCGAAGAACAGCATGTCTTCGATGTAGCCCAGCGTGACGATGGACGCGGCGTGCCCCTGCGAGATCCCCTTCTGCACCATCATCCCCCAGCGAAACACCTCGCCGCCGGAAGACGTGGGAAAGACGGAGGAGGAGAGCTCGGCTCCCAGGGTGACGCGGAACATGTCGCGGAAGCTGACCCGGTGGCCGATGAAGCGCGCCCAGATGAGCAGGCGCAGCGTGTTGGTCACCCAGGGAAACAGAGCCAGGAAGAGCGCCAGGTACAGGTAGCGCCGGTCCAGGTCGCCCAGGTTGCGCAGGACGTCGTGGTCGGTGGCGAACCAGCTGAGCGCCAGGTTGCCCAGCACCCCGAACGGCACCAGGAACAGCGCCGTCCGCAGCACGCGGTCAAAGCTGCGCGAGAGTCCTGCGTTCTCGGGGGCGGGAGCGGGCTTGGGCTTCATCTGCGCGGGGAGGGGCGGTGCGGGTCGGTGATGACGCGTCCGTAGCTTTCGATCAGCCTGCCGTTGATGGCCGTCCAGTCACGCTCGCGGGCGGCGTCGCGCGCCTGCCGCCCCATGCGCGCGCGCTGGTCCGCGTCGCGCAGCAGGACTTCGCACCGAGCCGCCAGGTCCGCGGGGTCGTTGGCGCGGGCGATGAACCCGGTCCGCCCCGGCTCCACCAGATCGGGCGGGCCACCCTTGTCGACGACGACGGTGGGAAGGCCGGACGCCTGCGCCTCGAGCACCACGTTGCCAAAGGTCTCGGTGGTGGAGGGAAAGACGAACACGTCGCCCGATGCGTACCAGCGGGCCAGCGCTTCGCCGCTCTGGTGGCCAGCGAAGTGCGCGTCCGGCAATGCGGCCTGCAGCTCGCCCCGCATCGGCCCGTCTCCTACGAGAACCAGGCGGTACATGTTTCCGCGCTGCCGCAGGATGCGGTCCATCTCCACCAGGTCGGCCATGTCCTTCTCCTTCACCAGCCGGCTGACCATCAGCAGAACGGGCGTATCGGCGTCCGCGCCGGCCTGCGCGCGCAGCTCCGGGCTGCGGTGCGCCGGGCTGAAGCGCGCGAGGTCTATGCCGCGCGACCACAGCTCCGTGTTGCCGATGCCGTGCTCCGCCAGCTCGCGGATGATGGCGTGGGTGGGCACGTACACCCGCTCGCAGCGGTCGTAGAACCGCTTGAGCATCCGCCACC
>DASTVC010000766.1:0-15076 GCA_035759295.1 Longimicrobium sp.
TACCCGATCACCTTGTCGCCCGGCACCGGCTGGCAGCACTGGGAGTAGCGCACCATCAGGTTGCTCATCCCCTGCACGCGCAGCGGCGCCGTGGCCTGCTCGCCGCGCACGCGCGACACCAGCCGCTCGAACGCCGAGGGCGGCTTGGGCGGCTCTTCCACCGTCTCGGGCCACAGCACGCGCATCACCGCCGAGGGGCCCAGGTCGCCGCGGCCCAGCGCGGCGAACAGCGTCTCGGCGTTCTCCAGGTTGAGCGCCCGGGCCGCCTCGCCAAAGCGGTCCTCCGACACCTTCTCGCGCCGCGCCTTGCGGATCTCTCGCTCGATGAACTCGCGCCCCAGCCGCGCGCTGTCGCCGAACTCTTCTTCCTTGATCCACTGCCGGATCTTGTTGCGCGCCCGCGCCGTCTTTACGAACGCCAGCCAGTCGCGCGAGGGGCGCTGCTTGGGATCCGTCAGGATCTCCACCTGGTCGCCGTTCTTGATCTCGCGCGTGATGGGCGTAAGCCGCCCGTTCACCCGCGCGCCGGCGCAGTGCAGCCCCACCTCGGTGTGGACGGTGAAGGCGAAGTCGATGGGCGTGGCCCCCTTGGGCAGCTGCTTCACGTCGCCCATGGGGGTGAAGACGAAGATCTCGTCCTGGAACAGGTCGATGCGGAGGAATTCCATGAACTCCTCCGGCTCGCGCGTCTCCTGCTGCCACTCCAGCACCTGCCGGAACCACGAGAGCGTGTCGTCGACGTCGTCGGCGGGCCGCGGGCCGTCCTTGTACTTCCAGTGCGCCGCAATGCCGTTCTCGGCCGTGCGGTGCATCTCGCGCGTGCGGATCTGGATCTCATACAGCCGCCCGCCCGGACCAAAGATGGTCGTGTGCAGCGACTGGTACATGTTGCTCTTCGGCGTGGCGATGTAGTCGTGGAAGCGCTCGGTGAGCGGCGTCCAGCGGTTGTGGATCACCCCCAGCGCGTGGTAGCAGTCGGCGATGGTGTCCACGATCACCCGCACCGCCATCAGGTCGTAGATCTCGTCGTAGCTCTTTTCCCGCTGCACCATCTTGCGGTAGATGGACCACAGGTGCTTGGGCCGCCCCGTCACCTCGCACTCGATCCCCGACCCGCGCAGCTCCGCCTCCAGCGGCACCCGCAGGTTCTCGATCCACTCCTCGCGCTCCCGCCGCTTTTCCGAGACCCGGCGCGCCAGCTCCTTGTAGGCGTCCGGCTCCAGGTACTTGAAGCAGAGGTCCTCCATCTCCCACTTGATGGCGGCCACGCCCAGCCGGTGCGCCAGCGGCGCGTAGATGTCGCGCGTCTCCTGCGCGATGCGCCGGCGCTTCTCTTCGCGCAGCCAGTCCAGCGTGCGCATGGTGTGCAGCCGGTCGGCCAGCTTGATCAGGATCACGCGGGCGTCCTGCGCCATGCTCAGCAGCAGCTTGCGGAAGTTCTCCACCTGCTGCTCGGTGCTGGTGCGGAACTGCACCTTGGCGATCTTGGTCAGCCCGTCCACCACCGTCACCACCTCGTCGCCGAACGCGTCGCGCACGTCGTCCAGCGTGGCGCTGGTGTCCTCCACCACGTCGTGGATCAGCCCGCCCGCGATGGTGGCGCTGTCCAGGTGCAGGTCGGCCAGAATCCTGGCCACCTCGATGCAGTGGACGATGTAGTCCTCGCCCGAATGGCGCTTCTGCCCGGCGTGCGCCATGGCGCTGAACTCGTACGCGCGCGCGATCAGCTCCAGGTCCAGCCGTTCGGCGTACGGCTGCACCGCCGCGAACAGGTCCGGCGGCAGAATGGCGCGCGCGTGGTCCAGCCCGCCGTCGGTGGCGGGGAGCGCGGGGGCGTGCGACGCCATCAGCCCTCTCCCGCGCGGGCGGCGGCCGGCCGCACGGCCGGGACGGCGGCGCGGCGAGAGGACGGGGGCGTTGGAGCGTCGAAGTACCTCATGCACGCAATGTAAGCGATGGGGGCGCCCCCTCACCACCCCGTCGTAAGCTGCTTCTCTTCGGAGAACGACCAGTACCGCTGCTCGCCCACGATGAGGTGGTCCAGCAGCCGCACCCCCAGCATGATGGAGATGGCTTCGAGCTGCTTGGTAAGCCTGCGGTCCTGGAACGACGGCCGGGGCTCGCCGCTGGGATGGTTGTGCACCGCCACCACCGCGTGGGCCCCCTCGCGCAGGGCAGGGCTGAAGATGTCGCGGGGCTCCACGTGGCAGGTGTCGACGGTTCCCTGCGCCACCCTCTCGATGCGCATGAGCTCGCGCTGGGCGTTGAGCAGCACCACGTGGAACTCCTCCTGGCGCAGGTCGCGCATGCGCACGTGCACGTGCTCGAACACGTCGCGGGGGCACGAAAAGCGGTACACCTCGCGCCGCACCTCCTGCACCGACCGCCGCCCCAGCTCCAGCGCGGCCAGGATCCGGGCGGCCCGGGCCGGCCCGATCCCCCGTACGCTGCACAGCTGCGACAACGGCGCCATCATGATGCGCCGCAGCGGCTGGGTGTCCTTGCGGCGCCCGCCGCGCGCATCACCCTCCGTGTCTTCGTCCTCGCCCTGCAGCGCCCACGCCAGCAGGTCGCCGGCCACGTCCATGGCCGAGCGCGCGGGCCGCTCGTCGGTGGCGGGCCGGCCCGTCTCGATGAGCAGCGCCAGCAGCTCGCGCGACGAAAGTGACTGCGGCCCCAGCGTGCACAGCCGCTCGCGCGGGCGGTCGGTGGCCGGCCACTCCTTGATCTTCACGGGGCCGCAGGTGGACTCGAGGGGGACGGTAAGCGCAGACATGGGCATGCTCCGGCGAAAGGTACCCACGGCCCTGCGGCCGCATCCGAACAAAAACCGAACATCAAGATATGGACATCGAACCCGAATCACCAGACCCAATTCGGAGCGCCCCGTCCGCGCCAGCCGTGCGCACGGGAGTGCGGGAGTGCGGGAGTGCGGGAGTGCGGAAGTGAACGGGTGAACGGGTGAACGGGTGAACGGGTGAACGGGTGAACGGGTGAAGGTACGGACGCGTCGGCGGATGTTCTAAATGAACGGGCACGGCGCGGCGGTCGACGAGGCACGATCCCTGGGACGATCGGGAACGGGAGAGGGATGGAAGCGCGGCAGGGGCCATCCGCGTTTTTTCGAGAGGATGCGGATCGGCGGATCTCTCCGCAGCGCACGAAGGCAAGCTGCCTGCGCCACCTGATGCGCGATCTTGAGAGCCGTCCGCCACCTCCACGATCGCGGGAACGGCAGGCTCGCCGGGTGGATTCGGGATGAGGAGCCGGTGGGGGATGCCGGAAACGCGAGAGCCCCGGGACAGTGTCTGTCCCGGGGCTCTCGGCTATTCTCCCATCACGGTCGGGTGACAGGCCTCAATACCGCCTGCGTCCGTTCCGTTATTCCTGCACCTCAGGCATTCCGCCCGTGGCACTGCTTGTACTTCTTCCCGCTGCCGCAGGGGCAGGGATCGTTGCGCCCCACCGTCTGCCCCGAGGCCGGCGCGTGGGCCGGCGTCTCCTCGCGGTTGGTGCGCATGGGCTGCGGACGCGGCGTCACGGCGGCGTACGGGTTCACGCCCAGCGAGGGGCGGCGCGGCTGGGGCTGCGGAGGCGGCATCTGCTCCCCCTCTTCGGCCACGCCCAGCTCGCCGTCGGCCACGGGCCCCGAGAACGTCATCGGGGGCGGCGGAGGGGGCGGCGGCGTGGGCGCCAGCTGCGCGCGGAACACGAACTTGGCGATGGAGGCGTACATGTCCGTCATCAGGTCCTCGAACATGTCGTACGCTTCCTTCTTGTACTCCAGCAGCGGGTCCTTCTGCCCCCAGCCCCGGAAGCCGATGGAGGCCTTCAGGTGGTCGAGGTCGTACAGGTGGTCCTTCCACTTCTCGTCGATGGTGGAAAGCACCACGAAGCGCAGCACCGCGTCACCCGCCTCGCCAAAGCGGTCCAGCTTGTCGTGATACTGCTCCCGCGCGCGGTCCACGACGTACTCCTCCAGGTCGTCGCGCGACGAGAAGCGGTCGCCCGCCCCCGACTCGTTGGGGAGCCGGTCGGCGTTGATGAAGAAGTCCAGCATCAGCCGCTGGCGCAGCCCGCCCAGGTCCCACTCCTCCGACGGGGCGCTGGCGGGAGCGTACTCTTCCAGGATGGCGGGGATGGCCCGCTCGATCATCTCCCAGACCTCGCCCTTCAGCTCTTCGCCGCCTTCCAGGGCAAAGGTGCGCAGGTCGTAGATCACCTCGCGCTGCTGGTTCATCACGTCGTCGTAGTCCAGCAGCCGCTTGCGCGCCTCGAAATTCTGCATCTCCACGCGCTTCTGCGCGCCGCCGATGGAGTTGGTGATCCACGGATGCGTGATCACCTCGCCCTCCTCGGCGCCCAGCCGGTCCATGATGGACGCGATGCGCTCGGAGCCGATGATGTGCAGGCCACCCGTCTCGCTGAGGTACGAATCCGGCTGCGTGGTCAGGTCCACCCCCGCCTCCGGATCGGGCATGGTGGAAAGCGCCTTGAGGTCCAGCCCGCGCCCCTTGGCCCACGCGATGGGGCGCGGCTCGGTGACCCCCGCGCCCAGCTTGATGTCGGTTCCGCGGCCGGCCATGTTGGTGGCGATGGTCACCGCCCCCGGCTGGCCGGCCAGGCGCACGATCTCGGCCTCGCGCTTGTGCTGCTTGGCGTTCAGCACCTCGTGCGGGACGCCCGCGCGCTTGAGCATGCGCGACAGCGTCTCCGACACGTCCACGCTCACCGTGCCGACCAGCACGGGGAGCTCCATGGAGTGCAGCCGCCGCACCTCTTCGATGATGGCGTTCAGCTTTTCGCGCTTGGTCTTGTAGACCAGGTCGTGCCGGTCCTGCCGGGTGATGGGACGGTTGGTGGGGATCACCATCACGTCCAGTGTATAGATCTGGTGGAACTCCCCCTCTTCGGTCTCGGCGGTGCCCGTCATGCCGCCGAGCTTGTCGTACATGCGGAAGTAGTTCTGGATGGTGATGGTGGCCAGCGTCTGCGTCTCGGCCTTGACCGCCACACCCTCCTTGGCCTCGACCGCCTGGTGCAGGCCGTCGGACCAGCGCCGGCCGGGCATCATGCGGCCGGTGAACTCGTCCACGATCATCACCTCGCCGTTCTGGATGACGTACTGCTCGTCCTTGTTGAAGAGCGTGTACGCCTTGAGCAGCTGGTGGATGACGTGGATCTTCTCGCTCTTTTCCGCGTACTCGCGCTCCAGCGCTTCCTTGCGCTCGCGCTTTTCGTCCAGCCCCAGCGAGGAATCCTCCTCCACGCGGTGGATGGACTCGGAGATGTCGGGGACCACGAAGGCCTCGTGGTCGTCCGGGGCCATCACGTCCAGCCCCTGGTCCGTCAGGTGGATGGTGTGCCCCTTCTCGTCCATCGAGTACAGGAGGTTCTCCTCCAGCTCGTGGACCTTCTTCTCCATCATGTAGTCGCGCTCGACCTTGCCGATCACCCGCACCAGCCCGGGGTCGTCGGCCAGCATCTTGTGCAGCCGCTTGTTGCGCGGGCTGCCGCGGCGGGCCAGGAACAGCTTTTCGCCCGCGGCGTAGCTGTCGCCCCCCTCCAGGTCTTTTTCCGCCTGCGCGATCAGGTCGTTGACGATGCGCGTCTGCCGGCGGGCCAGGTCGGCCACGCCGGGGTTGTAGCGGCCGTACGCGGCGTTGGTCTCCGTCCCCACGGGGCCGGAGATGATGAGCGGCGTTCGCGCCTCGTCGATCAGGACGCTGTCCACCTCGTCGACGATGGCGTAGTGGTGCCGGCGCTGCACCCGGTGCTCCAGCTGGTGCACCATGTTGTCGCGCAGGTAGTCGAAGCCGAACTCGTTGTTGGTGCCGTAGGTGATGTCGGCGTGGTAGGCCGCGCGGCGCTCGGGGGTGTTGGGCTCGTGCAGGTCGATGCACCCCACCTCCAGCCCCAGGAACCGGTACAGGTGCCCCATCCACTCGCTGTCGCGCTGCGCCAGGTACGAGTTGACGGTCACCAGGTGCGCGCCGCGGCCGGCCAGGGCGTTCAGGTACAGCGGCAGCGTGGCCACCAGGGTCTTGCCCTCGCCCGTGGCCATCTCGGCGACCTTGCCCTGGTGCAGGGTAATGCCGCCGATGAGCTGCACGTCGTAGTGCACCATGTCCCAGACCAGGGTCTGCCCCGTGACCTGGACCTCGGTGCCCACCAGCCGGTGGGCGGCGGCCTTGGCGGTGGCGAAGGCCTCGGGAAGGATCTCGTCCAGCACCCCCTCCAGCTCGGCCTTCAGCCGCCGCTCGGCCGCGCCCATCTGCTGCGACAGCCCCTCGCGCTCGGTGGCGTCCTCGGACACACGGCGGCGGGCGCGCAGGTCGGCCAGCTCCGCCTCGGCCTCGGCCGTGGCCTCGCGGATGGCGGCGCGGAACTTCTCGGTCTGGGCCTTCAGCTCGTCGTCGGAAACGCCCTTGAGGCGCTCGAACTCGCGGTTGATCTCGTCGACGATGGGCTGCAGCCGCTTGAGCTCGCGCTGGTGGCGCGTGCCGAACACGGCCTTGACGAGGGACTTCAGCATCTCGCTATCGAATCCTGTCCAACGGGGAAGGCTCCCGGTACAGCCGCTCGCGCTCGATGACGGCGCGCACGGCGTCGGGAACCAGGTATCGTAAGGTATGGCCCCGGGCCGCGCGGTCGCGGACCAGGGTGGACGACACGTCGACCCGCGTTACCGGCACGTGCACCGCGGGGTACGGAGGATCGTCCGGAAGCATCTCGCCCTCGCGCGACACCACCGCCAGGGTGGCGAGGCGCGCGATCTCGTCCGGCTCACGCCAGCGTGGCAGGTCGGCCAGGTTGTCGGCGCCGGTCAGAAAGAAGACCTCCGCCTCCGGGTGGGCCGCCCGCACCTCGCGCAGCGTGTCGACGGTGTACGAGGGCCCCGTGCGCACCAGCTCCCGCCCGTCCGCCTCGAAGCGCGGATCGCCGGCGACGGCGGCGCGCACCATCTCCAGGCGCAGCGGCGCCGGCGTGCGCACCCGTCCGCCCTTGAGCGGGTGCACGGCGGCGGGAACCCATAGCAGCCGGTCCAGCCGCAGCGCGTCGCAGGCCTCGGAGGCCGCGACCAGGTGCCCCAGGTGCGGTGGATCGAACGTTCCGCCGAACAGCCCCAGCCGCACGGACCGCGCCGTCAGCGCCCTGCCGAATCGGCCGGGGCGGCTGCCAGGTTGCGTGCCTCGGGGCTCTGCGGGTAGTCGCGCAGCAGCCGCGCCCGCGCGGCCGCCTCTTCCTCCTTGTACCCCATGCGCCCGTACGCGTCCACCTGCCGCGCCAGCGCCGCCGACGCCCACGGCGTTTCGGGGAACTGGGCGAGCACGTCGTTGAAGTACACGACGGCCGCGTCGTACAGCCCGCGGCGGAAGTAGAAGAAGCCGTTCTGGTACGCCTTCTCCGCCAGCTTGCCGCGCATCTCCACCACCCACTGCTGCGCCTGCCCCGCCTGCGGGGTGCCGGGGTAGATGGAGGCAAACGACTCGCAGTAGGTGATGGCGGCCTGCGTGTACTCCGGGTCCAGCTGGGGACGGGGAGACAGGCGGTGGTACGCGTCGCACAGCCCGAAGCGCGCGTCCTGGGCCTCGGGGTCGCGCGGGAACTCCGTGGCCACGCGCAGGAACTGCGAGGTGGCGGCCACGTAGTCGCGGATCTCCAGGTTGGACCGCCCCAGCGCCATGAGCGCGCCCTTGAGCCGCGGGTCCGCGCCGGCGTTGGTGACGAACTGCCCCAGCAGCTCCACGGCGCGCCGGTGGCGGCCCGCGTTGTAGGCTTCCATCCCCTGCGCGTAGGCCGACTCCACGGTGAGCGGCGGGGGGGTGCGGAAAATGGCACAGCCGGGCAGCGCCGCGGCCATGAGGAGGGCGAGCGCGGCCCTGCGGAAAGGTCTCGAATCGATCATGGGCTGCATGTACCCGCGGGTGGCCCGCAGGTTCGATGGCGCGAAAAAAGTCAGGCGGACGCCGCTTCGGCGCGGCGCCGCTCCAGCATTCCAAGGTACGCGGAGACCTGGGCGCTCCCCGGCTGCTGCGCCAGGCACCGGCGCCACTCGGCCTCGGCGGCGTCCAGCTCCCCGGCGCGGTACAGGGCCAGCCCCAGGTTGGACCGGGCCTGCACGAAGCCGGGGTTGTGGTCCAGCACGGCCTGCAGTTCCGCCCGCGCCTCCTCGTGGCGCCCCAGCTCGCTCAGGGTGCGCCCCAGGCGGGTGCGGATGTCCAGGAACCGGGGGCGCAGCGCCACGGCCAGGCGGTACTGCTCCACGGCCTCCTCCGGCGCGCCCGCCTGCTCGTACGTCTCCGCCAGCTCGCCGTGCAGGTTGGCCAGGCGGGCGGCGGCGGCGGAGGGGAATCGTCCCCCGCCGCCCTTTTCCTCGTCCGCTTCGGCGGCGCGGGCAAAGGAGGCGCGCGCCTCGTCCAGCCGCCCCAGGTCGTTCAGGGTGATGGCGCGGTTCAGGTGCGCCTCCACGTATCCGGGGTTCAGCTCGATGGCGCGCGTAAACGCCACCAGCGCCTCGTCGGGCCGGCCCAGCATGGACAGGCACACGCCGGACAGGTTCTGGACGTCGGCGAACTCCGGCCGGCGCGCGGCGGCGGCCTGCAGGTCGTCCAGCGCGGCCAGGTACTGGTTGCGCGCCAGTGCCTCCTTGCCGCGCGCGATCAGCTGCTCGACTGCGGGCTCCTGCGTCATCGTCCTCGGTCGGGGCCTGCGGGGGTGGGCGTAACCGGAAAAACCGGGAGAACATAGGCACCCGCCCGTCCCGCGGCAACCGGGCCCGCGCGCTCCGCAGCTTCGTCCGGCCGGGGATGGAAAACCGTCGGCCGGGACGCGAAACCGGGCCGCACCCCGTCATCCGGGCAGATCGATGCCCCGCCTCGCATCCACCGGCCGGGATCGGCACGGGGCCATCCACATGTTTTTCGGTGAACTCAGTCTCCGCAGCGCACCTCGGACTCGCCGGAGCGTCGCCCATCACCCGGTGTGCGTCTTTTCGGCAGTCCACCCATATACGGGATCCGGATCGAGGCACGAGCGGTCCACCGAGCCGAGGGACGCTGCCGAATCCATCGTGGATGCCGAGATCTCGCAACAGACGCGCATCAGGTGGAAGCGCAGGCCAGCTTCGTCGCCCCTGGCGGCATAGGTTCCTCGCGGAAAACGCGGATACACACCGTAAGGCTGCCTTGCGACGGCACGACGGCAGGCTGATCGTGCGCCTCGTCTTTTCGAGCAATCGATGCCCAGGAGCGCATCATCGGTGGCGGGCCATGCGAATTTCCAGAGGGACGTCCGACGGAACCTCGGACTCACGGAGCATCACCGAACTTTCCGCCCGGACATCTGATGCGCGTCTTTTGGGCAGCCGGCTCGGGCGCGGGAGCCCGATCTCGGCGTGAGGCCCCGCAGGGCTCGGCCACGTCGTATCCACCGCCCGTACGGAAAGTCCTGACGGCGCACATCGGGCGAGGGGCATGCCGGTCTACCCCGCGCCTGGCGGCATAGGTGTGTCCTGAAAAATTGCCATACACACCGTAAGGCTACCCTGCAACGGCACGGCGGATGGGGCGGACGTGCTCCTCAACCGATCGATTGGGACGCGACGAACCCGGGATCGAGGATCGCGCGCGGGCATGGGCGCGGGGCAAGAAGTGGAACGGTCGCGCCCCAGACGTACGGATTTCGTGCCTCCGCGCGCGCACCGTCCATCCCCGGACGCGCCGTGATGGCAGGCCCCGCAGGCGCGCAGCCTTGAAGCCATTGCACTGGGGGGCTATACTTCCTTGCTTGAGGATCCATCCTCCCGCCACAGGCCAAGCCGTTATCCGATGCATCTTTCGCTTCCGCTCCTGACGGTCGCCGTCCTGCTGTCCGCCGGCACCGTCGCGGCGCAGGGTGGAACGCAGCCGCCTTCGACCGCTCCGGCCGCGCAGCCCGTGCCCGAGGACACCTCGGCCATCACGCTGCGCCCGGGCGATCTGCTGCGCATTCAGGTGTGGCGGGAGCCGGACCTGCAGGGCGAGTTCCAGGTGGACGTGGACGGGGTGGTGATCCTGCCGCTGATCGGCGAGAAGCGGGTGACGGGGATTCCCGTGCGGCGCCTGCGCGAATCGCTGATCGAGGACTACCGCGTGCACCTGCGCAACCCCTCCATCAACATCACGCCGCTGCGCCGCATTCACGTGCTGGGCGCGGTGCGGCAGCCCGGCATGTACCCGGTGGACCCCACGGTCACGCTGGCCGACGCGGTGGCGCTCGCGGGCGGCACGGTGGAGGGGGGCGACCTGCGCCGCCTTCGCATCGAGCGCCGGGGCGTGGTGATCCGGGAGCGCGTGGCCGCCGGCGAGACGCTGCGCCAGGTGGACCTGCGCTCGGGGGACCAGATCTACATCGAGCGGCGCCCGTGGCTTCAGCGCAACGGCGCCACCGTCATCGGCATGGCGATCTCGGCGACCAACCTCGCCCTGAACCTCATCCGCATCCGCCGGGCCGGCTAGGAATACAGTGGAATCCCGCGTGAACACGTCCGCGCTCGACGAGCGCTCCCTGCCGGCGGTGCGGACCGCCCAGCCGCTTTCCGCCCTGCCCGCGCCCAACAACGTGGGCGACAGCTTTACGGTCCGCGAGTTCTGGTACACGCTGTACGGCCAGCGGTGGCTGGTGCTGGGCGTTACGCTGGCGGCCGTGCTGCTGGCGGCGTTCGTGGTGTCGCGCCAGGAGCCGCGGTACAAGAGCGAAGCCACGCTGCGGGTGAACGCCGGCGCCGAAGGCGCCGCCAACCCGCTGGAGGCGATCTCGCCCACGCTGGGCGGCGCCGAGACGCAGCTGGCCACGGACATGGTGGTGCTGCGCAGCCGGCAGGTGGCCGAGGCGGTGGCCGAGTCGCTGAGCCTGAGCCTGCGCCTGATCGAGCCGGCCCGGCCGCGCGAGTCGGTGCTGATGCCCCTGCACGTTCCCCGCAACACGGGCTCGGCGGTGTTCGAGCTGGAGCACCGCGGGCGCGGCGAGTACACGCTGCGGGCGGTGGAAGGGCCGGCCAAGGACGCGGCACAGCCGGCCCGGCGCGTGCGGATCGGCACGCCGTTCGAGGTGAACGGCGCCACGCTGGCGCTGGCGCCCAGGCTTGCCGACTCTCCGCCCGACCGCATCACCTTCCGCTTCCGCCCGCTCACCGTGGCCGCGGGGCAGCTGCGCGCCAACCTGGAGGTGTACCGCCCCGACCCGCGGGCGCAGGTGGTGCACATCCGCTACGACAGCGAAGACCCGCAGCTGGCCGCCGAGGTGCCCAACGCCATCAGCCGGCACTTCATCCAGTACAAGTCGGCCGGTGCCCAGCAGGAGGCGCGCAGCACGGTGAACTTCCTGCGCGAGCAGGTGGCCAACTACGAGATGGAGCTGACGCGGGCCGAGGCGCGGCTGCAGAGCTTTCGCGAGCAGCAGAAGGTGGTGAACCTGCAGGACGAGGCCACGCAGCAGGTGCGGCGGCTGGCCGACCTGCAGGCGACGGTGGAGCAGCTGCGCTCGGAGCGCGACGCGCTGACGACGCTCCTGGCCAAGGTGCGGTCTGGCGGGCAGACCGAGGGGGAGCCTTCGCCGTACCGCCAGCTGGCGGCGTTCCCGTCGTTCCTGCAGAACCCGGCGGTCACCAACATCCTGAACACGCTGACGGAGCTGGAGAACCAGCGCACGCAGCTGCTGGTCCGGCGCACCGCCGAGAACCTGGACGTGCAGGGGCTGGATCAGCGCATCCGGGAGCTGGAGCTGCACCTGTACCGCGTGGCCCAGAACCACCTGGAAAGCCTGGACAGCCAGATCCGCTCGGCCGAGGCGTCGCTGGGACGCTTCGGGACGCAGATCCAGCTGATCCCCGCGCGCGAGGTGCAGTACGCGCGGCTGGCGCGGGAGCAGTCGCTGCTGGAGCAGCTGTACACGCTGCTGCAGACGCGCCTGAAGGAGGCGGAGATCCGGCAGGCGGTGGAGCCGGGGACCGTGGAGGTGATCGACGAGGCGCTGGTGCCCCGCAGCCCGTACATGCCGCGCCCCCTGCGCAGCCTGTTCCTGGCGGGGGTGCTGGGGCTGATCACGGCGGGGTCGCTGGCGGTGGCGCGGCGGGCGCTGGATACCCGCATCCGCACCCGCGAGGACGCGCAGGCGGCCACGGGCGGGGCGCCGGTGCTGGGCGCCATTCCCCGCATCAAGATGCCGACGGCGGGGCACTCGCCCAGCGCCAACGGCGGGCCGCCCGACGGCAAGAAGGGGCGCGGCCGCCTGTCGCTTTCGGCGGTGTCGGCCGAGGCGCTGCAGACGTCGCGCATCGTGACGCGCATCGACCCGCACAGCCCGGCCTCGGAGGCGTACCGCGCGCTCCGCACCAACATCACCTTCTCCAGCATCGAGAACCCGCCGCAGGTGGTGGTGGTCACCAGCGCCCTTCCCGGCGACGGCAAGAGCACCAGCGCGGCCAACCTGGCGGTGACGCTGGCGCAGCAGGGCACGCGCACCCTGCTGATCGACGGCGACCTTCGCCGCGGGGTGCTGCACCAGGTGTTCGAGCTTCCGCAGAGCCCGGGCCTTACGCACGCGCTGATGGGGCGCGACGAGCTGGAGAAGGTGATCTACAGCGTGCCGCTGGACGGCGACAACCAGCTGGACGTGATCCCCTCGGGCATCTTTCCGCCCAACCCGTCGGAGATCCTGGGCTCGGCGCGCATGCGCAACCTGCTGGGCCTGCTGCGCGAGAAGTACGAGATGATCATCGTCGACGCGCCGCCGCTGAACCTGGTGACCGACGCGGCCGTTCTGGGCACCGCCGCCGACACCACCATCCTGGTGGCGCGCGTGGGGATCACAGACAAGCGGGCGCTGCAGCACGCGGCCACGCAGATGTACCACCTGAACGCCCCGCTGGCGGGCGTGGTGCTGAACGACATCGACCTGAGCGGCGGCTCGTACTACGGCTACGGGTATGGCTACGGCTACGGGTACGGCTACTCCACGCGCTACGCCGCGAAGGAGTAGCGCGCGGGCGGGTCCGGATCGGCGAACGGGAGCACTCCAGGGTGCTCCCGTTTCGTTTTTCCGTCCCACCACCCATTCCCTCCGGCGCGGCCAATCCGCAGAAGAAGGGGCTTCACACCGAATCCGGAAATAGAGCACCGATAAAGCGGACGGTGTCATTCTGAGGGAGGCGCGCACCCGGTCCTTTCCAATTGCACCACCGCCTGTGCGCCGACCGAAGAATCGTTCTGCTGGGCGCACGATTCAGTCGGCTACGTCGGCTTCGGCGCGAGGGGGCCCGCCCGTTCCCGATAAAGATTTCTTCGGTCATTTCCTTGGTTCGTTGTGCACTCCTGGTAAAAACAGGTTCATCGCGGAGTTTGTTGCACGCCACGCCTGGCGGAAAGCGATGGCGAGTTTACCATGCGCGACCCCGCGTCCTGCACGTCGGCCGTCGTGGGTCGCACCGGGCTTCCCTGGAGACCTCGGGAACGGCAGAGGGAGGGACGCGCGGCAGGGGGCCATCCGCGTTTTTTCTGGCACCCCTTTTCCCGCCGCAGCACTCCGCAACCCACCATTCCGGCTTCACCCGATGCGCGATCCCGCGAACCTTCTTCTCGCGCGAACCCGGCGGGAACGCCCCGGCCTTCTCGCGAACTCGGGTTTCGCAAGATCGCGCATCAGGTGTTCGTGGATGCTGGGTCCGGTGCGCTTGCGGAGGGACGTCGGCGCTGGGCTGGGGACGAGGATGGCGGGATAGGTATCTCCCAGAAAACGCGGATGGCCCCCTGCCGCGCGTCCATCCCTCTGCCGTTCCCGGCGCATCCACACACGTGTGGAGCAACCCCCGCCTGCCGACGTGCCCTGACCCCCTTCCACTGCATCGCGGGTCATCTCGCCTCGCATGGCTTTACTCGCAGGTTGCAACCAGATGCGCGATGAACCTGAAAACAGTTCACGCCTCTGCGTGGAATCGCGTTCCCATGCGTGCACACGGAATCTGCAGAATCGGTATCAGAAGACGAGGACGCAGGGGAGCAAATCATCCCCTGCGTCCTCATCTTTTGCCGGCCAGGTCTCGGAAGGTGGCCGCGCCGGATCAGCGGCCCAGGGTATCGCGGACGGAGCGGAGCAGGAGGGGGGCGTCGGTCTCGGGGTGCTCGTGGGGCTGCACGCGCAGGAGCTCGATGATGCCATCGCCGGCCAGGACCTGCACGGCGCCGTCGACGGTGCCGACGACGCGGCCGGGGACCAGCCCCACGTACGTGCGGGGGACCGCGGGAAGGCGGGTGCGCCACACCTGCAGCGGGCGGCCCCGGTGCAGGGTGAACGCGCCGGGGAAGGGATGCGCCAGGGCCCGCACCAGCGCGTGGATGCGCCGCGCGGGCCAGCTCCAGTCGATCCGCCCGTCCTCCGGCACCCGGGCGCAGGTGTAGGTGGCCCGCGACTCGTCCTGCGGCGTGCGGGGCGCATCGCCGCGCAGCAGCGCGGGAAGGCGCAGGTCCAGCACCTCCAGGAAGAGGGCGGTGGCGCGCTCCATCAGCTCACCGGCCGTCTCGTCGGGGCCGATGGCGAGCCCGGCCTGGTCCACCAGGTCGCCCGCGTCCATCCCGGCGGCCAGGTGGAACAGCGACACGCCCGTGCGGGGCTCGTCGTTCAGCACCGCCCAGTTGAGGGGCGCAAAGCCGCGGTAAGCCGGCAGCAGGCTGAAGTGCGATCCCACGGCCCCGCGCCCGCAGAGGGCGTACACGTCGGCGGGGATCAGCCGGCGGTAGCCGGTGGTGAGCAGGAAGTCCGCCCCTTGGCGGCGGATGACCTCGGCCAGCGCCTCCCCGCCCAGGTCGGCGCCGGCGTAGGGGACGCCGTGGGCGTCGCACGCCTGGCGCATTACGGGCTCCGCCTGAAACGCCTCGTGCGGGTGGTCGCGCATGCCCACCACGGCGGCCAGGGGATGGCCCGCCTGCAGCAGGTGCCGCAGCACCCGCGCGCCCACGGGGCCGCCGCCCACGAACAGAATGCCGCTCACCGCTCCGTCCCCGCGGCGCCGGCCGCCGGGTCGATGCCGCTTCCCCGCACC